>JALRFL010000027.1 GCA_023259875.1 Alphaproteobacteria bacterium | reverse complement strand
GCCAGAAAGCGGCGGATAGATTGTCCAACCAACACCAGCCCCACCATCAGCCACAGCCGACATCAGAAGCAGGATAAAAGCCGGTGGCAAAAGCCAGAAGCTGATCTTGTTCATGCGCGGAAATGCCATATCCGGCGCGCCAATCATAATCGGCACAAACCAGTTACCAAATCCGCCAATCAGCCCGGGCATGACCACAAAGAAGACCATGATCAATCCATGGGCGGTGGTAAAGACATTCCACACATGGCCACTTTCCATGTATTGAACGCCCGGATTCATGAGTTCCATCCGCATAAAGACCGAAATGCCGCCACCAATCAATGCCGCCAGAATGGCAAAGATCAGATACATCGTTCCGATATCTTTATGGTTGGTGGAATAAAGCCAGCGACGAACGAAGCCCTTTGGGGCGCCGTGATGATCGTGGGTATCTGCAGCTGTTGATGCCATGGTTATGCTCCTACAGGTATTCTAATTACTGTTGAACTGAGGCTAGCTCTACCGTCGCGGTAGGAACTGGACCTGTTGCAAATTCTTGTTTGGCTTCATCGAGCCATGCCTTGTACGCATCCGCGGAAACCGCCTTAATGACAATAGGCATATAGGAATGGTTGGTGCCGCAAATCTGGTTGCACTGGCCATAATAGGTTGTCTCACCCATCGGGACATCAATCCATGTTTCGTTGGTGCGCCCAACTACGGTATATTTTTGCACCGCCAAGGCTGGCACAAAGAACGAATGCATCACATCATTCCCTTGGATCAGCAGTTTAATGCGCGTACCTTCAGGAACAATAAGAGGATTATCAACTTCAAGTAAGCGCATCTGACCCTCGGTCAGGTCTTCTTCTTCGATCATATAGCTATCAAATGCAATCTGCTCATCCGGATATTCATAATTCCAGTACCATTGGGCACCCGTCACTTTGATCACCATATCGGTTTCATCAGTACGGTCTTGATAATAAAGCAAGCGGAAAGACGGCACCGCAATTACCACCAGAATGATAACAGGGATCACTGTCCACAACACCTCAATCAAGGGATTATGTGTGGTTTTTGATGGAACCGCGTTTTTGGATTCCCGAAAACGAAAGCAGGTGTAAATTAGTAGCGCCAAAACAAACAGCGAAATGGCGGTGATAATTACCAAGAGAAGGTTATGAAGGTCTGTTGCCTTTTCAGCGATAGACCCAGCCGCCGGCTGTAATCCGATCTGCCATGGTTCAGGCGCAGACGCCTGTGCAACCCCAGACATCATAGCGCCAGCTAACCCAGCCCCAAAACATGCCAATTTGCTAAACGGTTTCATCAAAATGCTTTTCCGCATTGTATATCCCCCAATTCTTCCGCAATTCCTCATATCCTAGATTTGCGAACTATTCATCACATAAACATAGACGGATTTTACGCAAATTGCCATGCCGTAAACATCCCTAGCATGCGCAATTCTTGCGACAGGTAGTCGCATGAGACCGCCAACATCCCCATTTCTATGACGATTCATCCTTTCAATCTTGCTTAATCATCTCATATAAAGGAGAGTTAATAGGGAAAAACCCCGAACCTTTACCGGAGCTAACATAGGATTTCTGGATCATGGATGCCATCACCAAGACCAACGAGCTGTTTTTTAATCAAACCGAATTGACCGAAGATCAGATTATGCCCGTGATCGGAGACGCGTTGGCCGGAAGCGATGATGGTGAGCTGTTTCTTGAGGAAAGTCATAGCGAATCGCTAGTTTTTGATGATGGCCGGATGAAAGCCAGCAATTATGACCGCTCGATAGGGTTTGGTCTACGCGGCATTTCAGGGGAAGCTCATGGCTATGCTCATTCAGATGACATGACGATTGCCGCCATCAAACGCGCGGCGAACACCATCAAATCGGTTAATGACGGCTATGATGGCGTTATGGCCGTCGCGCCTAAAGGCGGTCACAATACCCCACTTTACACTAGCGATAACCCTCTGGAGGCCACTGATTTCACCACCAAAGTTAAGCTGATCGAAGATATCAATGCCTATGCAAGGGCGGCTGATCCCATGGTCAAGCAGGTGAGTGTGTCTGTGGCTACCTCATGGCGCGCTGTCCGCATTATGCGGCCAGATGGATTTCAGGCGGCGGATATCCGGCCTCTTGTTCGGATCAATGTTTCTGTCGTCTTAGAAAAAGACGGACGCATGGAAAGCGGCTCAAGCGGCGCAGGTGGCCGCGTCATGCTAGACCAATGGCTAGAGCCATCAGCATGGCAAGGTCAGGTGGATGAAGCGATACGCCAAGCCCGTGTTAACCTTTCATCAGTTGCTGCCCCAGCAGGCGAATTAGAAGTGGTGCTAGGGCCGGGTTGGCCGGGAGTAATGTTGCATGAAGCCGTTGGCCATGGCCTAGAAGGGGATTTCAACCGCAAAGGCACATCCCTTTTCAGTGGGAAAATAGGTCAGCAAGTCGCCGCCAAAGGCGTTACGGTTGTCGATGACGGCACCATGATGGATCGGCGCGGATCAGTGACCATTGATGATGAGGGAACAGCCTCAAGGCGCAATGTTCTTATCGAAGACGGTATTCTGGTAGGGTATATGCAGGATCGGCAAAATGCCCGTCTGATGGGGGTTGAGCCAACAGGCAATGGGCGGCGGCAATCTTTTGCCCATAGCCCGATGCCGCGGATGACCAACACCTTCATGATGAATGGTCAACACACCCATGATGAGATTATTGCATCAGTGAAAAAAGGACTTTATGCAGTGAATTTTGGTGGTGGCCAAGTGGATATCACCAGCGGCAAGTTTGTTTTTGCGGCATCAGAAGCCTATATGATTGAAAACGGCAAGATTGGCGCCCCTGTCAAAGGGGCAACCTTAATTGGTAATGGTCCTGATGCCATGGGCAAAATCACGATGATTGGCAATGATCTGGAACTGGATCACGGGGTTGGCACTTGCGGTAAAGCTGGGCAAGGCGTTCCTGTGGGTGTTGGGCAACCGACTCTGAAAATGGGCGGCATCACAATTGGCGGAACAAATATGGGCTAATCATCCGCCCCTTTGGGCTTTGCGCCATTCTTTTGGACGCAGAAAATGACCTGCCCACATCCCCCTCCGCTGGGCCGCGGCGATCTGTTCATCTTGAAGATATTCTTTGCCATATTCGGACACAGCAAAGCCTGCCCGAATTAATATTTGCTGAACATCCATGCCGCCATCTACTGATCCGGTGTAACACCGCCCCAGATCACGCTGATAACGGTCTTTTTTAGAAATGACGCAAGCGATGCCTCTGCCGCCGCTTTCAAGCAACCCCTCAAGCATATCTCTTGCCATCTTTCCGCAAGGCCAAAGATTTCCATCTGCGGTTTCGCATTGTTGTTTGATTTCGGGCGCATCAATCCCCAAGAGTCGGATTTTATGTTCAGCAAGGTGAATGGTGTCCCCATCTACCACGCGCCAGCTATCGGCGGTGACAACAACCTCTTGGGCTTGGCCATGAGATACCCCCCCAAGAATGAGGAAAATAACAGCCAACAGGCGATTTGATAAAATCACTGGTCTGCGCATGACAAACGATAACCTAAACTACTCGTGTATAAATTAACCCATTCGGATATTCATGCAAGTCTGTCCAGATCATGTATGAGACTAAAGTCTAACTGGATTTTGATGCTTGTGCCGTTCGCGAATGCCGCCGACGCCGTGGATACCAGATCATGTTGCTAATAACCAGTAAGAGCAAAAAGCTAACAAGGCCGCCAAAGCCAAAAGTCATCATGCCGCCGCCAATTTCATAAAGCGGCCCTGAACAAATAAGACCAAGCACTTGACCCAGTGACCCCATCCCCTGAATGACCCCCATGATGCCGCCAACCTCATTTTTGCGTATCACCTGACTTGCTGCAGAAGTAACCGTTGGATTGGCAAGGGCAAAACCGGTACAGACCAGCGTTGTGCAAATGATCATTGGCCAGAATGACGGCTCAAAAAAGCCGAGAAAATAGCCGACCATAACAACGGTCATGACCTGTCCTACCACCAAAAGAAAAGCCCCTGCCGCTGATGTTCCCAATTCGGTTAAGCGGCGTGTAATGGGGCCAATCAAGATGCCTTGAACCACAATAATAATCACCCCAACCCAAGTGAAGACATAGCCTGTCTGGCGGCTGGAATATTCCATCACATCTTTTAAGACGAGCGTGAACGAGGCCTCAATCTGGGCAAAGGCAAGATTAAGCAGAAACACCGCAAGGGCAAACATCAACAGCCCACTCATCCGAAGCAGGACAAAACGCCGTATCCATGACAGTTGGCGTGGGGGCGTATCCCCTTTGCTTTCTGGCACAAAGAAGATGGCAATAACAAATCCGGTTAAGGCCAAAGCGCCAGCCAACAAAAACGGCGCAGTATGCACCGCCTCACCATAGCCTGAGAGCAGACCGCCAATCGCTGGCCCTGAGACAAAGCCAAAGCCAACAAAAGCCCCCAGAAGCCCCATTGCTCGCGCCCTTTGTTCAGGCGCGGTGGTATCTGTGATAATCGCCTGAATCACACCGATACTGCCTGAGGCTAATCCAGCCAGAATCCGGGCAAAAAACATCATCGTGATGTCTGTGGTCATGGCAAACCAAACATGGCCAATGACGCTAAACAGAATTGAACCTAATAGCACCCGTCGGCGACCGAAATAATCAGAAAGTCGCCCCAAAATAGGTGAGCCAACCATCATCGCAAGAGCAAAAGACGCCAACAGCAAGGTCATGACGGTTTCGCTGGCCCCTGCCTCGTCAATCACAGCATAAGGCAACACCGGAATCAGCGCGCCAATCCCGACGAAGTTCACAAAAACAACAAGTAACAATCCCTGCATCATGGCGATGGGCCTTTAAACATTAACTTTTAAGCCGATAAACATCATAAAGCGGCTTAATATCTTCATTCCATTCCTTGTGAAAGCGGCCAAGCAACCGATCCGCTTGCGTTTCCCCTTTATCAACCAGATTCTTAATCGGTTGAAGATATCCTGTTTCATCATCGCCAACATCATTCAAACGCTGACGCCGCCGCAATCCCATTTCTGAAATGGCAAGCACTTGCTTGGCCAGATCAGCCATATCCCTGTCACCAAGTTGACCGCGCAAGCCATCCTTTGCGGCACTCATACGAGCACTTAGCACATCATCAGGGCCAATCGTCCTGATAATTTCACTAGCCGCGTCCAAGGCCTCTTCATCATAAAGTAATCCGACCCAGAAGGCAGGCAAGGCACAAATCATACCCCAATCCCCACCATCGGCACCGCGCATTTCCAAAAACCGCTTCAAACGGACTTCGGGAAATGCCGTGGTGGTGTGATCTTCCCAATCTGAAATGACAGGTAAGCGGCCTTCATATCCAGGCAGATTTCCAGCCATAAAATCCCTAAATGACAGACCTGCCGCGTCCTTATAACTGTCACCGTCATGAATAAAATACATCGGCACATCAAGCAGATAATCTACCCATTGTTCATAGCCAAAACCTTTGTCAAACACCGCCGCAGGGACACCTGAGCGCGCCGCGTCAGTATCAATCCATGCCGCCGCCCGGCTAGACAAATAGCCCGACGGCTTACCTTCAATAAAAGGCGAGTTTGCAAAAATAGCGGTTGCGAGGGGTTGCAGGGCAAGTGAGGTGCGAAATTTCTTCACCATATCGGCTTCGCTTGAAAAATCCAGATTGACCTGAATGGTGCAAGTCCGAAGCATCATATCAAGGCCTTTTGTTCCCACCTTTGGCATATAGTCACGCATGATGCGATATCTGCCTTTCGGCATCCATGGGATATCTTCCCTCTGCCAAGTGGGATCAAAGCCTATTCCTAGCATCCAGATGCAATCATCCGACATGATTTCAGTCATGAGTTTGAGATGCGAACGGGTTTCAGCGCAAGTCTGATGCAGTGTCTTTAATACAGCGCCAGAAAGTTCAAATTGTCCACCGGGTTCAAGCGTGATGGAGGCACCATCATCATGCTTAAGCGCGATGATATTGCCCATTTCTGTTACCGGTTGCCAACCCTCAATATGAGAGATCTTGGTCAAGATATCCCTGATCCCACCTTGTTCTTCGTAACTGGGGCGGCGGTGGGTTTTACAGTTAAAAAGAAGCTTTTCATGCTCAGTACCAATGCCCCAATGGTCCGGTGATTTCTCGCCATCCGCGAACCAAGCGATCATGCTGGCCCGATCAATTGGGGCATCATTATGATGTGTCATGTTTGTATTCCGTTCTTTCATTCAAAAATAGCCTGCCAAAGGCCAATGGCAAGAACCGCAGCGGTGTCTGTTCGCAAAATATTCTGACCTAACGATACCCCATTTATGTGGCATTGATCCAGCAAGAAACGCCTTTCATCATCAGAAAAGCCGCCTTCTGGGCCTATCAGAATGATTGTTGGGCGCGGCTGATCAGACGCTTGCAGATACGCCAACAGGTGATGATTTTGCTGTCCGGCTTCGGCCTCATCACAAAATATCATCTCTTGCTCAGAGTGCTCTGAGCAAAAAGCCTTGAGGGGTTTCGGCTGTTCTAACACAGGCACAGAAAGACGACCGGATTGCTCAGCCGCCTCGGTGGCTATGGCATAAAGACGATGATGATTGACTTGTGCGTTCTGGGTAAAGGCGGTTGTCACGGGGCATAACCGCGTCACCCCTAATTCCGTGGCTTTTTCAATCATGGTTTCCATCCGATGCCGGCGGATCGGGGCAAAGGCCAAGGTCAGATCAGGGGAGCGTTGCGGCGTCCGTTGCTGATCCAAAATCTCAAGCGCGGTTTTCTTTCGGCCTGTGACCACCAGCTGTGCCAGATATTCCCCATCCCTCTCATTAAACACCTTGATATGATCACCATCTTTTAACCGCAATACCGTCATGAGGTAATGTTGCTGATCTGATGATGGGTCTAGCCTATCCCCTTTCGACAGAGGCATAGCAAGATAGAGGCGTTGCAGAGATCGTGAAGTCATGCCCTTCATTAGCGATGCCCCCCTTTGGACGCAAGCCAAATGTCAGCCCCCTATTTTTTGCCCTAACCTAGATAAAGCGTTGCAGGGTTGTTTTGCCGTCCCTGTTCCAGTAAAAATGGCTTCATGACCTTATCTTCATCCAGCGATATCACCTCATTCGATAAAGGCATCTGGCGTTATCTGCCCCCACTCTGCCGTGATATCCTTATTCTGATGCGAATGGATCGTCCAATTGGCTGGTGGTTATTGGTATTGCCAGCGTGGATTGTTATGCCTGTTGCCGCCAGATTACACGATATCGGCACTGGGGAATTGTTCCGCTTAATGGGATTATTTTTAATTGGCGCCATTATCATGCGGGGAACTGGCTGTGTTGTTAATGACCTCTGGGACAGGGATATCGACCCCCAAGTCACACGCACCAGCAGTCGCCCCATCGCTGCCCAGCGCATCGGCATAGGCCTCGCCTTGGTCATTATTGTGTTTCTGGCCTTGATCGGATTAGCGGTGCTGATTCAATTGCCTGTTGAAGCCGTGGCGGTTGGTATCGCCGCATTGCCCCTGATCATTGCCTATCCCTTGGCAAAACGCCTCACGGGATACCCCCAGATCGTTCTTGGCATCACTTATAGTTGGGGGGTCTTGCTTGGGTGGGCGGCGGTTGGCGTCTGGCCTGATAGCCGGGTGATTTGGCTTTATCTGGCTATGGCCTGTTGGACCTTTGGTTATGATACGATTTATGCCATCCAAGATATGAGCGACGATAAGCGGATCGGCATTGGGTCATCTGCCCTTAGCCTTGCCGGACATATCCAAAAGGTCACGGCGGTGGTTTATACGATGGTCATAGCCTTGCTGATCGGTTTTGCCCTAGCCACAGGAGCAGGCCCATTTTTCAGTTTTGCCATCCTAGCGGCAGCGTATCATTTTGGCTGGCAGGTGGCGCGCATAGATGAAAATAACCCCGATCTGGCCGGACGGTTATTTCGCAGCAACCGCAATGTCGGGCTAATTCTAGCCGCCGGAACATTAGCAGATACCATAAAGGCTACGGGCTGGAACCCGCTCGGTTAGCGCTA
>JALRFL010000222.1 GCA_023259875.1 Alphaproteobacteria bacterium | reverse complement strand
GGGACGTCTGGTCGAATATGAAGGCGGTGGTGACGAAACCCGTTCTAACCCATGGCTTGCTGAACTTCAGCAGGATATGTTTGTTGAGGTGAATCCTCGTGACGCCAACACATTAAATATTCGTGATGGTGACATGGTCTGGGTCAAGTCCCCTGAGGGTGCGCAGATTAAGGTAATGGCACAGGTGACCGAACGGGTTGCTTCTGGTGTTGCCTTCTTGCCATTCCACTTTGGTGGCATGATGGAAGGTGCCGATCTCAGGCATAAATATCCTGATGGCTCCGATCCATATGTTCTCGGTGAAGCCGCCAACACTGCCATGACATATGGCTATGACTCAGTAACGCTGATGCAGGAAACAAAATGTTCTCTGTGTCGTATTGAGCGTGCGTAAGGGAGGTTACTATGGCACGAATGAAGTTCTTATGTGATGCTGAACGCTGCATTGAATGTAATGCCTGTGTGACTGCATGTAAAAATGAACATGAAGTTCCTTGGGGTATCAACCGTCGTCGTGTGGTAACCATTCAGGATGGTAAGCCGGGTGAGAGATCTATTTCTGTTGCCTGTATGCACTGTTCTGATGCGCCATGCATGGCTGTTTGCCCTGTGGATTGCTTCTACCAAACAGATCAAGGTGTGGTCTTACACTCAAAAGACCTCTGCATTGGTTGTGGGTATTGTTTCTATGCATGCCCATTTGGTGCGCCGCAATATCCACAGGCTGGGAATTATGGTTCACGCGGTAAGATGGATAAATGTACCTTCTGCGCGGGTGGGCCTGAAACCGATATGTCTGAGGATGAATTCCAGAAATACGGACGCAATCGTTTAGCTGAAGGCAAACTGCCAATTTGTGCAGAAATGTGTTCAACCAAGGCATTGCTTGCCGGTGATGGCGATCAAGTCTCAAACATCTTCCGCGAGCGTGTAGTTGCTCGTGGCTTTGGATCTGGGGCATGGGGTTGGGGTACAGCCTACTCCATCAAATCCTAAGCAAAACCTTTTAGGCGGAAACTTATATTAAGTTTCCGCCCATTTTAACCTTTGCCATGGATTAGGTCATGGCTAGGGATTCTTGGGGTTTAACCAAATGCGCAACATAACCAAGCTAACCATAAATGCTATGCTCATGATAATGCTTGCCATGGGAATATCGGCTTGCAGAAAAGAAGAGCAAGGTAGGCCTCTTAGCTATGATAAGGGGAATTATCAGGGTAAGACAGACCAATCGCTTTCCGATATTGTTGTTAATAACCTGATACAGCGTAGCAGATATCAAAGTTACAACTAAAACCATGACTCTTGTGAGGATACGACCATGAACATCAGAAGATTTTGTTTTCTGTTCCTGTTAGTGGCGTTTGCTGGCGGCATCTTTATGAATTCTGATGGTGCTTTAGCTCAGACCGCTGGTGAAGTGCCGGGACAAAGCTTAGGGGTAAATTCAGATGCAGATTTGTGGCGTTATATTCGCCAAGGCAACGAAGGAAATACACAAATCAAAAATGAATTAGCCAAAATTATGATCCAATCAGAGGGTGATAACTGGCGAGCGATTAGAAATGGTCCTGTATCTTACTATGGTGCTGCCGGCATTTTTGGCATTATTTTTCTGCTTGTTGCGTTTTATTCTTGGCGAGGAAAAATTCTGATTGAAAAAGGCGCTTCAGGGAAAACAATTGAGCGTTTTGCCGCGCTTGATCGGTTTGCTCATTGGCTGATGGCTATTTCCTTTGTCTTATTGGCGTTAACAGGCCTCAACCTGTTATATGGTAGGTATTTTCTGGCTCCTTTGATAGGCAAAGAGGCTTTTGCGAGCATCACCATGGCAGGAAAATATGTTCACAATTATATCGCCTTTGCCTTTATGACAGGGCTAGGCTTGGCCTTTGTTCGCTGGGTGCGTGACAATGTTCCGTCAAAAGTTGATCTGCAGTGGATCAAGCAAGGTGGCGGTATGTTTTCCAAAGGGGCGCATCCTCCTGCTCGAAAGTTTAATGCTGGACAAAAGATTATTTTCTGGGCAGTGATGATTGGTGGGTTGTCGGTCAGTATGTCTGGCATTGCCTTATTGTTCCCATATGAAACACATATGTTCTCAAAAACATTTGGGATTCTGAACACTATTGGCTTTGATTTGCCAACCAATCTAACCCCACTCGAAGAACAGCAATATAATCAAGTGTGGCATGCCATTGTTTCATTGGTGCTGATAGTGATGATTATTGCCCATATCTATATCGGATCGGTGGGCATGGAAGGTGCATTTGATGCCATGTATTCTGGTCAGGTTGACAAGAATTGGGCCAAGGAACACCACGGCCTTTGGGTAGAAGAAATGGATGAAAAAGATAAAGATAAAGCATCCGTTAAAGCTACCAATAAAGGTGGAGGCCGATCGAAAGCAAAGCCAGCCGAGTAATTTCTCGGATGGCGTGATGATCATGATGGGCGTGGTCGACATATTAAGACATAAGCTTAGGGTAATCATCATTGCTCTGGCTTGTGTCTTTTGTTTTTCTGCAAGCGCAGAAATCACAACCTACACGGCGCATGGCGGGCCAATTAAGGGGCTCGCCATGTCGGAAGATCAACAATACCTTATCAGCACCAGTTTTGATTATTCAGCAGTCATATGGCAAGCAAATGATATGACCGAAATGGCCGTGATCACTGATCATGACGCGGCAGTGAATATAGGCAGTTTCTCACCAGATGGAAAATGGCTGGCGACGGGGGGTGATGATCATCTTATTCTTCTCTGGAACTTTGAGCAGTTGATCAATGATGCTGAAAATGCAGAGCCAATTCGGCTTGAAGGCCATATGGGAAAAGTCGTGCATCTCAATTTTAGTGAGGATAGCCAATATCTGGCTAGCGCCAGTTGGGATGGCAAGATAGGTATCTGGCCAATTGCAAATCCTAGTGATAAGCGATTTATTAATGGCCATCGTGGGCCTGTTAACGCCGTCCAGTTTTCTGATGACGGTTCACATTTATATAGCGCAGGCTATGACGGGCATCTGCGTTATTGGGATCTGGATGGTGATATTTATATTCGCAGCTTGGTTCGGAATGGGTGGGGGGTAAATATATTCAGGGTTTTTGAAGACAAAAATCAATTGTATTACGGCACAGTAGATGGGGCAATAAAACTGGTGTCACTAGATACGCGGCAAGAATTGGTAACTGTGGCAGGTGAGCGCGACCCTGTGTTGTCTTTATATTGGAGTCCGTCAAAGGGGCAGATTGCCTTTGGCAATTCAAAAGGTCGGGTGGTGATCTTAGATGCGGAAACTGGTGAGGTGGAAAAAGATTTTGTCGTCATAAATGGGCCATCATGGGGTTTGGTGATGATGCCTGATCAAAAGACACTCATGGTTGCTGGACTTGATGATTACCTCACCGCGTGGGAAATTGATACGGCAGAGGTGACATTAACAGATGCCAATTACCAGAATCGTCGGTTTCACCCAACCGGAGAGATGAGTAATGGCGAAAGGCAATTTGCCCGGAAATGTAGCGTTTGCCACACGCTGATCGCGGATGATAAACGACGGGCTGGGCCAACACTTTATGGGGTTTTTGGGCGAAAAGCAGGATCAGTCGAAGGATACAGCTATTCAGATGCCTTGTTAACTTCAGATATTATCTGGGACGAGGACACGATCAATGCCCTCTTTAGAGATGGCCCTGATCAGGTGACACCAGGGACCAAGATGCCAATTCAGCGCATGAAAAATGATAAGGATAGACAAGATTTGATCACTTTTCTTAAAACGATGACCACGACCGATAATTAATCACGATAAGGAGCAAAACACATGGATATGTTAATACGATCAAGCCTTGCGGCTATTATTATTTCACTGGTGGCTTATGCCATTTTGTCAAATATGGGGATGGAAACAGCCAGCATAATGACGGGTGAAATGGTGCGCGTAAACTAACGCGGTGAATATCACCCTCAAAGCCGCCATCATTCTGTTTGTATTTATGATGCCAGTTAAGGCAGATCATGGTGAAGAGACATGGCGTAACGCCAATGAAAAAGTGGTAAGCGTATTGCCCAAATGGCCAGGCTACGCCCAATCCGGTATTGGGGCGCCGCCAGGGACTGCGCCTGAAGGAAGCGGCATTTATATTTCACCAGCAGATAGCCTAATCTCAACCAGCTCGGCAAAAGAACACCTGCGCAGCAGATTTATTTTAACCGCCGCACATGTGATTACTTCTGCTGAAACTATTCATATTCGCCGCCATGATGGATCAATTCTTCCGGCACGGCTAGTGGTTGTAGATATTGATCGTGATCTGGCTTTGCTTAAAGTTGATCAAGCCGCGCCAGCACTAACGCCAAGCCTTGAGCCACTTTTCCCCGGTCGTCATGTTTGTGTTATCGGCAACAGTTTTGGCTTGGGGTTGAGTTTGAGTTGTGGGGTGGTTTCGGCAACAGGACGCCAAAAGATAGGGTTCAATGCGATTGAGGATTTTGTTCAGACAGACGCCGCGGTTAACCCCGGCGCATCAGGCGGGGCGTTGATAACAGGGACAGGTGACCTCATCGGTATGGTGGATGCCATTTTCACCAAAGAGGCAGATATTGATGCAGGCGTTAATTTTGCTGTTAGCGCGGCACTTATCATTGAGGCATTAGAATATTGGCAAGCGGATGGGGTGTTTGATCAATAGGGCAGATATTCTTTTTTCCATTTCAGCACAACATTGAAAGAGATAGAAAGCCGCGGCATATCCACGCCGTTTGGATGCACAAAATGGTGCAGAAACGAAGGCCATAACAATAATTGTCCACCTTGTGGCTGAACCCGATGTTCCGGATCAATCTGTCCATCACCGCGAATGGCGTTCATATTGGCTTGGGGTCGGGGATCATAGAAACTGATTGCCGCAAAATTGAGATCAGATCGAAACTGGTCTGCGCTGGACTGATCAGGAACAGCAATATAATACGTGCCACTAAGCCATGAATGCGGATGGTTATGCAGATTGTGATAATCACCCTTCATATTTACATTTGGCCAGCCTTGAATAGCGAAATCAAGATCATAATCAATGCCCAAATTACGCGCATAATCCAAAATGGCCTGATGACAGCATTGGTTTAGCCATTGCAGAGCCGGATGATCAATCATGAAAATATTATCATTGAGGTATTGGGCCGTCATATCATCGCGGCTGGCATTAGCCTGAAGAACAAAATCAGCCAGAACTGGATTGGCCATTTCATGACCTGGCAGGGTGAGTTCCATCAATTGCGTAGGCCACAGCTGATGAAATTGCGGTGTAATGGTGTGTTGCGTGCTCATGCTTGTTACGCTTTCTGAAAAACCCAGTAAAGAAAGGTGGCTACCGATGTGCTAGCGCATGTTAGGTTACCTCAATAACCCCTACCATGCCAGCGGCGTGATGTTCCATCATGTGGCAATGAAAAAGCCATTTGCCGGGGTTATCGGCGATAAAGATCAGATCGGCGCGTTCATCAGGCGCCATGAGATAGGTGTCTCGCAACACTGCCCTTGGGCTGTGACCAAATTCACGCGACGCCACCCAGAAATGATGCCCATGCAGATGCATAGCATGTTCCCATCTGCTGTCGTTCCAAATCCGCAAGACCACTACCTCACCTTGAGATAGTTCCGCCAAGCGCTCATGAGGGCCGCCAACAATGCCATTAAACGCCCAGATCTTGCCTTGTTCAGATGCCAATTCACGAAGTGAATGCATCCTGCCACCATGCATGGCACCGCCAAGGTTGCCCATGGCGCCACCTTGCATATGAATAGGTATGATGCGCGCTTCATCTAGTTGAGGCAGGGGATACCAAGGCTGGGGATTAAGAGGCAGTGAAACCTTTGGTGGGGCGGTGTTAAGGCTTGGCTCTGGTATCAATCTGGCAACGACCAGACCATCGGGATGGCTGACCTCATTCAGGGTTAATGGTCTATCATTAATCTTGATAAGCAGATCAGCGCGTTGGGCGGGCGCAAGGCGGATATTCGTGACTTCAAAAGGCTGACAAAGAGCGCCATCAAGTGCCACCACTTGCATGGTTTGCCAGTCGCTAAAGGCGAAATGAAGTGGCCTCGCATTGGCCGTATTGCATAGCCGTAACCGCAGGTAGCGATGGCTGGGCACAGTGATATCAGGTTGGCTTTTGCCATTGATAGTCAGCCAGTTGCCAAATCGGCCAGCATGAGCGGCGTCGTGAAGTGCGCCAAAACTGTCTTCGTGGATGGCAAAATTCTCATCAAGACGCCAGTCATCGGCGATCAGAAAAAGATCATCTGATCCCAGCTCATCCGGAGAATCTTTAACAACGAGGCCGCCATACAGCCCCCGCGCCACCTGTTCCCAAGACTTGTTATGGGAATGATACCAGAAGCTTCCGCTGTCCTTAACGGTGAAGCTGTAGGTGAAAGAGCCACCAGACGGAATTGGTGGTTGCGTTACTCCAGCTACCCCATCCATTGCATTATCAATGCGGATACCGTGCCAATGAATGGTTGTTGGTTCAGGAAGATGATTGATGAACTCTACTTTTAGATTATCCCCCTTCATGGCGGTGATGAGAGGCCCCGGGGAAGTTTCGTTATAAAGCCAACATGGGGTTGATGGGGCATCATTAGGGCCCAGTTGATGGTTGGCTAGCGAAGCGGTCAAGGCATAATGGCTTTGTGTTACCTGAGCTAGGCTGAAGCTTGGCAGCAAAGACATTGTGGTGCTGGCGGCCAAGAGATGCTTGAGAGATTGCCGTCTGGTTATCATCAGAGCACATCCATTTCAATGAAGGCTTGAGCGCAATTAAAGTTTAATTTTATCCTCACTCTATAAATTTAGATAGGAGTTAAGAGAGGCAAATTCAAGAGCTTGAAATTTACCACCCAGAATGGCTATGCCATAGCCAGTGAGGACAGGAAAAAGGTTTGCTATTCTTATTTTAGGCCAGATGCAAAAAAACGGTTAGCCGCCAGTAACGCTCATATGACGAGCTACCGCAGGGCCAGTGTGATCGCGGTCAATGATGAAATCATGACCCTTTGGTTTTCGGCCTATCGCCTCAAGAATAGCGGCGTCAAGCCCCTCGGTGCCGCCATCGCGTAAGGCATCACGCAAATTGGCACTGTCGTCTTGGCCTAAACACATATAAAGCATCCCCGTGCATGTGACCCGAACCCGATTACAACTCTCACAGAAATTGTGGGTCAGTGGGGTGATAAAACCAAGCCGGCGTCCCGTTTCCGCCACACGCATATATCGCGCAGGGCCGCCTGTGCGATAATCCACTTCTTGCAAGGTGAAACGCTGGCTGAGTCTTGTTTTTACCAAAGATAGAGGCAGGTATTGGTCCAACCGATTTTCACCGCCAATATCCCCCATTGGCATCACTTCAATAATCGTCATATCCAGATCATGATCACCGCACCACGCGACCATATCGCCTAGCTCATCATCATTGACCCCTTTCAACGCCACCGCATTGATTTTGATTTCTAAGCCAGCGGTTTTCGCGGCCCGGATACCATCCAGAACTTGATGAATATCCCCCCAGCGTGTGATGGCGCGAAACTTATCCGGATTAAGGGTATCCATGGACACATTGATCCGTCTAACCCCAGCGTCATAGAGATCATCTGCCATTTTTGACAATTGGCTGCCGTTGGTGGTGATTGTGATCTCATCCAGATGGCCAGCCTTTACCTCAGCCCCTAGATGACGAATCAGGGTGAGGATATTGCGCCGAACCAGAGGCTCGCCGCCTGTTAAACGAATCTTTCGTGTGCCAACCGCCATGAAGCGACGGCATAACACCTCAAGCTCTTCAATGGTCAGAAGCTCTGATTTAGGTAAAAAGGTCATGTTTTCGGCCATGCAATACACACAGCGAAAATCACACCGATCCGTGACAGATACCCGTAAATAGGTGATCGGACGACCAAAGGGGTCTAATAATGGAGAAACAGCGCTCATTCCCATAGTTTAGAATATTTCTTAAAAAAAGAAAACCGGCATTCTTGCTGAACGATGACGCGCTGATCGCATTGCGGAAAAATCAAATATACCTTGCGAAGACGCAGAATGGGGCGCTGGGACTATGTTTAGAGGACCCTTTGCCATGTTGCCGCTATTTGCAGGGGGTCAAATATCATCAATGGTGTGAGGGGCAAAAATAGACGCCGTATCCTCACCCTTAGCGATGCGTTTTAACACATCCGCCTCGAACGCCAAGCGTTCTTCAGCGAGTGTTCTGATAGCATGGACGCGTTCAAGAGGGATCACCGCAACCCCGTCATCATCACCAAGGATCAAATCTCCGGGCTTGACCGCAACACCGCCGCAGGAAATGGCGGTATCAATCGTTCCGCCCCATCCTTTTGATGGGCCTGCGGGGCTTCTGCCACTGGCATAGACGGGCATATCATCTGCACGCAATTCCGCAATATCACGCACCGCCCCATCGATGACGACGCCAGCAAGTTTCATGCGCTTAGCATAACTGGCCAGAATACCGCCCCATAAAGCCCGATCCGGATAGCCGCCCCCATCCACCATAAGCACCTGACCCGGTTCAACAAAGCCAAGCGCGGCATGAATGGCACTATTGTCACCTGCCACCACCGATACGGTTCTGGCTTGCCCCAACAGGTGATAATTCTGGCCAAGGGGTTTGACCCGACTCTGAAGCAGGTTTTGCCGGTTCATGGCATCCCCTGCAATGGCAACGGGGATAGCTTTCCATGCGGATAATTCTTCTGCAGAGAGTTTATGAAAACTGGTCTTGGCACGCTGAATGGTCATGGTTATGCCCCATCCCCGAAACCTGATCCGGATATGCGATATTCTTCACGCGGTGGGCTAAAGACATCAAGGATTACGGCCCCTTCAGGACCGCCGATCACGCTATGTTCTACGCCGCCGGGGGTGCGCCAGAAATCCCCCTTTTTGACTTCAATTTCTTCGCCGCCCTGCAGACGAATGGCAGACCCTTCCAGCATCACCCCCCATTGTTCTTCGGGATGCTGGTGCAAAGTTCCCTTTGCGTTTGGTGCTACCCTCACCACCGAAAGCATGGCTTGATCGCCGGGGAAAATCCTTGTGCTAATGTCATCGGTGAGTTGACGGAAAAGGCCTTGTTCCATGTTATCCAGATTAAAAAAATGCTGGCGCTGTGAGGCCATTTTATCATCTCCTGTTGTCTCTGATTATCGTTTTGGTATCACTTCATAGCCAGGTTCTTCGGGTTCATCATCCACCATTTCAGGGGGAAACCCCGGGGCTAGAATACTAATTCCTGCATCATCCTCAAGCCGTTTTACGATATTAGGCGAAAGTTCACGCGGGCCATAACGCGAAATCCCATCTTTGAAAATAGAGATCAGCATAGGGGATATCTCTAGCGCAATGCCTGCCCGATCCGCAATTTCTTGGAACAGGCCAATGTCCTTTAGCACCAAATCCATCGTGAAATTAATATCTCGGCTTCCGTTTAAGATCACTTGTCCTTCGGTCTCATGAACAAAGGATGTGCCGGATGATATCCGAAACGCCTCATAAGTGGTGTTAAGATCAAGGCCAGCCTTTTTCATGGTGGCAAGCGCCTCACATACCGTCACCAGATTTGCCGTGGCGAGATAGTTTGTTGCTACTTTGAGAATAGAGGCAGACCCAATAGGGCCGGTGTGCAGAACGCGCCGACCCAGAACTGTCAGAATGGGAAGCATGCGTTCAAACACTTCACGGTCACATCCGGCAAAGATGGAAATATTTCCCGTGGCCGCCCGATGGCATCCTCCTGACACCGGACAATCCACCGCGTTTGCGCCTTTGGCTTCGACCATGACGGCAAGACGCTTGACTTCGGCTTCATCGGTTGTGCTCATTTCTGCCCAGATTTTACCAGCGCTAAGGCCAGCCAGAATTCCATCCTCGGCCTCCATCACCGCGGCTGATGCGGCAGGTGAAGGCAAACAAGTGATGATCAGATCACAAGCTTCAGCCATCTGCTTTGGGCTATCTGCCCATTTTGCTCCTTTGTCCAAAAACGGTTGGGCAATAGACTTATCAAGATCACGAACGGTGAGATCAAATCCATTGCGAAGAATACTCCCAGAAAGTTTGCCACCTACATTACCAAGTCCAATAAAACCGATGCGCATGATTGCCTTCCTTTTTATGATTATATGATTGCTTTAAGATGACTCTTTTCTGGTTTAGACAAATTTGCAAGCAATAAATGCAGTAACTTATCCTTGCCGTTTAGCATTTGGCGTATATATAGAATGGTAAGGATAGACGCGATGAACAACACCCTCCCAGAATGGTCTCTTGCCGATCTTTATGACCCGGCAAAAGATACCCCTTTGAAAGATCAGCTTGCCGCTGCGCTCGCTGAGGCTGAGGCCTTATCAGCAGAGTTCAAAGGCAAGCTGAATCACCTTGATGCCAACAGTTTGGATGGGCTTTTGGTTCGCTATCAGGCCATTTCTGAGCTGGGTTCAAAATTAACGAGTTATACGGATCTGGCCTTTGCGGGCAATATGACGGACGCGGATATTGGTAAGCTGGCTCAAGATGCCAGAGAAGCCGAAAGTATGATCATCGCGTCGCTCGTTTTTGTTGAACACGAATTGGCAGAAATAGACGATGACAAGATAGCCGCTCTTATGGCTGATCCTGCCATGGCGCGGTGGGCTCCATGGGTGCGGCTTGTGCGTGCCTTTCGTGACCATCAGCTGTCTCTGGAAATGGAAACAATGCTCATTGATCGCCAGCCTTCAGGGCGTGGGGCATGGATCAGACTTTTTGACGAAATGTCGTCAAGCCTAAGTTTTCCTATTGATGATCGCCATGTGACTGAGGCGGAAATCATTGATATGATGAGTGACCCTAACCCTGAAACGCGAAAGAAAGCCGGAATGTCACGCGCACAGGTGCTATCGGATAATAGCCGCACCATGGGGCTTATTCTCAACACTATTGCCAAAGACAAGCAAGTGGATGACAAATGGCGCAAATTTCCGCGTCCAGTGTCTTCACGCAACTTGGCGAATGATGTCGAAGATGAGGTGGTAGATCAACTGGCAGATAGCGTCACTAAAGCCATGCCAAAGCTCAGCCATCGGTATTACGCGCTTAAGGCGCGTTGGATGGGGTCGGATCACCTTAACTGGTGGGATCGCAACGCCCCTGTTCCCGGCGAAGATGATCGGATCTTTTCTTGGGATGAGGCGCGGCAGATGATCCATGATGCGTTCGGGGCGTTTGATCCCGGATTTGCAAAGATGGCGGAATGGTTTTTTGACCGAAACTGGATTGATGCCCCGACTCGTCCGGGTAAGGCGTCAGGGGCGTTTTCGCACCCAACAGTGCCTTCGGCGCATCCTTATATTCTTATGAATTATCATGGCAAGGTGCGTGATGTGATGACCCTTGCCCATGAATTGGGGCACGGTATCCATCAGATTTTAGCCGCCGATCAAGGGCATTTGATGTGTTCAACGCCGTTGACTTTGGCTGAAACGGCCTCGGTATTTGGGGAAATGCTGGTGTTTAATCACCTAATGCAACATACCAAAAACCCCGATCACCGCCGCGCGTTGCTGGCAGGCAAGATCGAAGATATGCTGAACACAGTGGTGCGTCAGATCGGTTTTCATAATTTTGAAACACAAATCCACGCCGCCCGGCAACAATCCGAGGTCACGGTGAATGAAATTAGCGACATTTGGATGGATACCCAAAGGGCAGCGCTTGGGCCTGCGGTTATCCTAGATGATAGCTATCGGTCGCTATGGGGCTTTATTCCGCATTTTATTCATGTGCCGTTTTATGTTTATGCTTATGCTTTTGGTGATGGTCTGGTTGGTGCGCTTTGGCAAAAATATCAACTGGCTGAAAACGAAACCGAACGCGCGGCGTTTGTTTCGGCGTATCAACAATTGTTGCGCGCAGGAGGGACGCGGCGGCATGACGAGGCCTTGGCACCTTTTGGCCTTGATGCGAAACAGCCTGAATTCTGGTCATTAGGTCTTGATATGATCTCAGGCATGATTGATCAATTGGAAACAGAGCTTCAAGACAACGGGTCTTTTTAAGCATCTGACAGGGGAAAGCCAGAATGGCGGATGAAACATCAGGGCTTGGCGGGCGTTTTCGGCGATATGCGCGAGTCACAGGAACTATGGGAAATCTGGCTCTCAAGATGGCAGGGGAACGCTATCTTGGGATTAAGATTGATCGCGAGGAACACGCCGCGAAACTGCGTGATGCGTTGGGCGGTCTCAAGGGTCCATTAATGAAAGTGGCGCAAATCCTTGCCACGATTCCTGAGGCCTTGCCACGTGAATACGCAGAACAATTAGCCAATCTGCAAACCGATGCTCCATCCATGGGGTGGCTGTTTGTTAAACGCCGAATGGCGGCTGAACTTGGCCCAGACTGGCAATCTCGGTTTGCTGATTTTGAAAAAACCGCCGCTGCGGCGGCCTCGCTTGGTCAGGTGCATCGCGCGACCAGCCATGACGGGATGAAGCTAGCGTGTAAATTGCAATACCCTGATATGGCCTCTGCCGTGCAGGCAGATTTGCGTCAGCTCAAGCTGATTTTCTCGCTTTATGAACGCTATGATAAGGCCATATCAACATCAGATATTCATACCGAGCTGGCAGAACGCCTAGAAGAAGAACTGAATTATCAGCGTGAGGCGGCGAATATGCGGCTTTATCGCTATATGCTTGATGGGGTCGAAGGCGCCAATGTGCCTGACACCATAGACGATCTTTCCAGTCAACGGCTTTTGACCATGACATGGGTTGATGGCATTAGGCTAAAAGCCTTTATTGAGGATAATGAAGATCAAGAAAGCCGAAATCGGGTGGCAGAAAATATGTTTCGCACTTGGTATGTGCCCTTTTATTATTATGGGGTGATCCATGGTGATCCGCATCCGGGGAATTACACTATCACCCCTGATGGCGGTGTCAATTTGCTGGATTATGGGTGTATCCGCCTGTTTAGACCCGATTTTGTTCGTGGGGTGATTGAACTTTATAAGGCTCTGCGCGATGATAACGAAGAACAGGCGGTCACGGCATATGAATATTGGGGCTTCAAAGGGCTTGACCGTGAAACCGTTAATGTCTTGAACATATGGGCGCGTTTCATTTACACTCCCTTACTAGAAGATCGGGCGCGTCCAATACAAGAAATGCGTGGTGGCGCTCATGGGCGAGAATTAGCCATGCAGGTGCATGCAGAACTCAAACGGATTGGTGGGGTAAAACCCCCGCGTGAGTTTGTGCTAATGGATCGTGCCGCGCTTGGTCTTGGGTCTGTTTTCATGCATTTGAAAGCAGAGGTGAATTGGCACCGGCTGTTTGAAGGGATGATTGATGATTTTGATGTTGATGTGTTGCGCCAACGTCAGATAGAGACCGCAGAAAAGGCAGGTTTACCAAGTTATCTTTGGCAACATGATGAAGGCTTGGAAAATTAAGCTAAAGAAAGAACGATGAGGGATAAAGAATGATTATTGGCGTTCCAAAAGAAACACAAAAGGATGAAAGCCGCGTTGCCGCAGTTCCAGAGACGGTTAAAAAACTGATCGCGATGGGGTTTGAGGTTGCGGTGGAAAAAGGCGCTGGTGATGGGGCGTTGATTCCCGATAGCGCGTTTGAGGGGGCTGGTGCATCTATGGTCACGAACACCAAAGCGTTAGGTGCGGATTTGGTGTTTAAGGTTAGACCACCATCAGAGGATGAAATTAGCAAATTGTCCAAAGGCGCAACAGTCATCAGCCTGATGGAGCCATACAGCAATAATAATGTGGCAAAAAAACTTGAAGCCGCAGGGGTCAATGGCTTTGGGCTAGAATTGGTGCCGCGAATCACCCGAGCGCAATCAATGGATGTGTTATCAAGTCAGGCCAATTTGGCTGGCTATCGCGCCGTGCTTGAGGCTAGCGCCGTCTTTACCCGGGCGTTTCCAATGATGATGACCGCCGCCGGAACAGTACCCCCGGCCAAAGTCTTGGTCATGGGGGCAGGGGTAGCAGGATTGCAGGCGATTGCCACCGCGAAAAGGCTAGGGGCGGTGGTTTCGGCAACGGATGTGCGCCCGGCGGTAAAAGAACAAGTGGAATCTCTTGGTGGCAAATTTGTTGCTGTTGAGGATGAAGAGTT
>JALRFL010000083.1 GCA_023259875.1 Alphaproteobacteria bacterium | reverse complement strand
AGCAACAGCAAACTGCCAAAGCCAAAACCTATGCCGCCAATAGCCAAGCCTTGTGCCCAGATGCGCCGATTTAGATTAAGGCGCCCTTCAAGCAGTCGCCACACAACGATCAATATTAATGTGCTTGGGACTAACCGCACCATTAATAAGGTCAGCAAATCCCAATCTGCCATTAGCACCGTTCCAGCAGGGAAGCCAAACGACCAAGACAGCGCCGCAAAAAAACAATAGCCATTAGCTTTCCAAGGAAAAGCCATCTGGGGTTTAATATGTGATGAAATTTGCCCCATGAATGGCCCTATGATTTATGGGAAAATTATTTTCCATAAGACCTTGGCAAGCCAAGTCCTTTTTCAGCAAGAAACGATAAAATCAGATTGGTAGAAATGGGTGCTACTTGATAGAGGCGCGTTTCGCGGAACTTTCTTTCCACATCATATTCTTCGGCAAAACCAAAACCCCCATGAGTTTGCAAGCACGCCTCCCCTGCCTCCCATGAGGCATCCGCCGCCAGCATCTTAGCGGTATTAGCCTCAATACCGTGCGCGGCGCCTTCATCATAAAGTTTAGCAGCTTTTGCCACCATCAGCTCCGCCCCTAGCATATGGGCATAGGCCTTTGCCAAGGGAAACTGCACCCCTTGATTTTGGCCTATTGGGCCACCAAAAATGCTTCGGTCATTGGCGTATTGCGTGGCTTTGTCTAAAAACCACTTGGCATCACCAATACATTCCGCGGCAATTAAGATGCGTTCGGCATTCATGCCTGAAAGAATATAAGAAAACCCTTGGCCTTCTTCGCCAACTAAGGCATCGGCAGGAATTTCCACATTGTCAAAAAACACTTCGGTGGTGGCATGGTTTAGCATGGTACGGATAGGCCGAATGGTGATACCGCGCCCGACCAAATCTTTCATTTCCAGCAGAAATACCGATAGGCCATCGGTGCGCTTAGCAACCTGATCGCGCGGGGTTGTGCGCGCAAGCAAGAGCATAAGGTCTGAATGTTCGGCACGTGAGGTCCAGATTTTCTGACCATTAATGACCCAGCCCTTATCAGTCGGTTTAGCCGTTGTTTTCAGAGCCAGCGTATCCGTGCCGCTTGTTGGCTCTGTGACGCCAAAGGCTTGCAAGCGCAAACTTCCATCAGCAATCGCAGGCAGGTATTTCTGTTTCTGTTCATCTGACCCATGGCGTAATACTGTTCCCATGGTGTACATTTGGGCATGGCAAGCGGCGGCATTGCATCCGGCCGCGTGGATTTCTTCAAGGATGACCGTTGCGGCCTGAATATTTAGCCCTGCGCCGCCGTATTCTTCGGGAATCAGCGCCCCTAACCAGCCTGACGCTGTCAAAGCCTCAACAAAAGCGGTAGGATAAGCGCGCTCCTGATCTAACTGACGCCAATATTGTCCGGGAAAATCACCACAGATTTTGCGAATTGCTGAACGGATCTCATCTAAAAGAGACGGATCAGAAGAGGCCGACATTTCGTTTCCTTTCAATAGTTTTCTGTTAGCTATCGGGTCTAGGCTGGATATCGCCGCAAACACCCATGCGTTGAGAAATCGTAAAATTCTAACCTCAAGCTAAAGTTTAGTCGAGGCATAAATCATTTACAAAAAAATGGGTTTTTATTGAGAAAAGCAAGTGAAATGTCCCCAAAAGAGTGTTAGACAAGCGTAGGTTTTCTGACATTAGGACGCTTCCCATGAGCAAAAACCAAAAAAATCCCTCGCAGCGCTATGTCAATGATCTGAATCGCTTTGACTATATGTCTGGCAAGGCACAGCAGATACGCGGACGAATGATCCCTTTTGCCTTAGCCTTGCTTTTCATGGTGCTTGCTGGGGTGTTAGGGAATGCGAATCTTCATGTTGCGCCAGAAAATATTCTTATGCTGGTTGCCGCATCTGTGATTGGCGGTTACATGGCGCTGAATATTGGCGCAAATGATGTGGCTAATAATATGGGGCCGGCGGTTGGCGGCAAGGTGCTAACGGTTACCGCCGCCGTGATTATCGCCGCCATCTTTGAAAGCGCAGGCGCGTTGCTGGCTGGCGGTGATGTAGTGAAAACCGTAGCCAAGGGGATTATCTCAACCGATAGCGGCATTGATCTTGTGGTCTTTCGCTATCTGATGCTAAGTGCGTTATTAGCGGCGGCGTTGTGGATCAATCTGGCCACATTTCTCAATGCGCCAGTATCAACCACACATTCTATTGTTGGCGGCGTCATGGGCGGCGGTATCGCAGCGGCAGGTTTTCATGTGGTGAATTGGGTCACTATGTCAAAGATCGCGGCGAGCTGGGTGATCTCACCTGTCTTTGGCGGCATGGTCGCGGCGGCTTTGTTGATGATTATTAAAAGCCGCATTCTCAATCAACCAGACCGCAATCTGGCGGCGCGCAAGTGGGTGCCTATTTTGATCGGTGTGATGGGCGGGGCATTTACCGCCTATATGGCGATGAAGGGATTAAAGAAAATCTGGAAACCAGATATCATAACCATCATTGCCGTGTCTTTTGGTATTTTTTTCCTGTCTTGGGTAGGGTCAATTTCCTTTATCGCGCGCAGGGCGAACCATATTGGGAATAAGAAAAAAGATATTTATACGCTCTTTAATCTGCCTTTGATTATGGGGGTATCTTTGCTGTGTTTTGCCCATGGCGCCAATGATGTGGCGAACGCGGTTGGGCCATTAGCGGCAATCGTATCCACATTAACAAGCACCAGCCTTGAGGCAAAAGTCATCATTCCCTTTTGGGTGATGTTAATTGGGGCGATTGGGTTAGCGCTCGGCTTATTGCTATTTGGCCCAAAGCTGATCAATACGGTTGGTCAAAAAATCACCCGACTTAACGCGCCTAGGGCATATTCGGTGGCTCTGGCCTCTGCGATCACCGTGTTGATTGCCACGACTTTAGGCTTGCCGGTCAGCTCAACTCATATTGCGATCGGGGCGATCTTTGGTGTTGGTTTTCTTCGGGAATTTCTGGAATATCCCAATAAGAAGCGGCGAAAGCCCGGCCACATTCTCAACCACACCGCCGAAGAAGCGTTTGAGAATGTCAGCATCCGGATGAAACGCAAATTGGTGAGGCGGCGGTTTGTTTATTCGATTTCCGCGGCATGGGTTGTTACTGTGCCGGCGTCTGCTTTGCTTTCAGCTTTGATATTTTATGCTTTGTTGTCTCTAGGACCCACGGCTTAATCGCCTCAAACTGATGAATGAGGGTGTGAAAATCCTCACGATCCGTGACCCGAATAGCATCCTCAAGAAGTGCCCAGTGGCGTTGGCGTTTTTCTGCTTCGGGCCAATCATCCGCTTGGTTTGTGACCAGAAGTGGGTAATAAGTCACAGCCACTTTATCAAGCCTTTCATCTGCGGATTTGCCAATCACAACCGTTAAGGGGAAGTGTTTTAGCACCTTTCCTTTCACGCCGGCCTCTTCAAACGCTTCGCGCTGACAGCCTCTTTTGTGGCTTTCTTGGCTAAGCAGGTTTCCTTTTGGCAAAATCCAGCGCCCACGGCGTTGTGAGGTCACAAACAGAATGGCGATGCGATCATCACGCACAGCAAAGGGGATAGCACCAATTTTATGTATCATGGATAAGCTCATCTTGTGAAGGACACTACCAAACGCAAAGGTTTAAGATTTGACCTGAGAAAAACTACTACATTTCATAAGAATAAGTAAAGTGAGCCAAGCTTTGCTATGGGGATTTGGTGCAATTTCCTGCTTAGGCTTATGACTTTATCTATCTACAAAATCATGCGTATAAATCGGTTCTTGCCGGCCATAGAACAGCTCTCTGACTTTTGGGCTGTTGGTAATCCCCGGTTTATCCTTAAAACATAAGGTGGTGATAAACCGCGTCTTTGCCCCTTTCACATTTGTGACGCGGTGCAACAGATAATGCCCCCCAAACAAAAGAAGTGCCCCTGGCGTGATAGGGATTTTGACACTGTTGTCATAAGTTCCATCCAGCACTTGGCCCAAGGTTTCATAGTCATCATGATGAGGGCTTCTGAGGCCGGGAACATATTCAAACTCGCCGCCTTCTTCAGACGCTTGAAGCATGACGGAAATCGTGAACAGCGACTCATCATAATGCCATCCATGATTATCCCCTTCATTCATGACATTTATCGTAATGGCGCCCATTGGGTCTGCCAGACGATATAACGAAGGATAACCGAGGATATCCGACATAAACCGCCTCAACGGTTCCCATTTATATAATGTGACCAATCCCCCATCGGGATAGAGTTGATCGCAACCCACAACATTGAGCGCGGTTCTTTCAAGCCGACGTCTGGGGTGATCTTTGGGAAAGTCGGCGTTATCATGTTCAAGATAGCTGTTGTGAAGGTTATCGCTTCGGAAGGAATCTACAGAAACATCGCTGGCTTCGGATGCCATTGCCGCCACCGCCTTGGGCAAGATAAAATTTGGCAACAAGCATGAGGAATCCCTGGCATATTGCTCTGCCATGTTTTCCACCAACGCTTGATAGGCCGCCGATTGGTTATCTATAATCGGATACTGATCTAAATTGACAATGTCATGAATCTCTAGGTTTGACATGATATCCCCTTCACACCTCAACATGGAATTTGAGTATTTCTGTTTAAGAGAGCAATTTCAACATTGTTTTTAGAAATATCAGCCAAATGTGTTTGGCGTCAGCCCTAAGCGTTTTCGGACATTGCCGGAAAACCGCGGCAAGGCGCATCTCGGGATGATAAAGGGGGCTCAAGGAGGAATGGCGCGCTCGGAGAGTAGGTCTGCGCTACTACGATGCACCACTTATCAATTGAACTACAGTATTCTGCCAGTTTATGTGATGTATTGTATCTGTCAACATGCACGATTGTTTAACAGTTTGTTTTACAGGTAAGTGAATATAGAGATATTGCACCCTATCTTAAATTTTTATTCTTTAAATTTATTTGATCATTAAAAAAACTAACTTCATTCTCTTTAAGTTTAATTCTACAATAACTTCTTTCTCTACGATCTAGTTTATTTATTCCTTTAATACTTAATGGATAGTAAACAGCATTTAATTTAGCTCCCTCTTTCTTCTTAATAGTTAGAAACGTTATTTTATACCGAGTACTTC
>JALRFL010000063.1 GCA_023259875.1 Alphaproteobacteria bacterium | reverse complement strand
CCAAGGCGTGGATGAAGGCGCGGCTCTTGCTGTTGGTGGGAATCGTGTCCATCCACAAGGTTTTGAAGGCGGCTATTTTATTGAACCTACGATCCTCACCGCATGTCAGGATCATATGACAGTGGTAAGAGATGAAATTTTTGGCCCAGTGATGAGCGTTCTGGTCTTTGATGATGACGAAGAAGCCATCCGCCGCGCCAATGCCACCCATTATGGCCTTGGAGCAGGGCTGATCACGCGTGATTTGGCGCGGGCGCATCGCATGGGTGATCAACTCGAAGCAGGAAATGTCTGGATCAATACCTATAACCTTATCCCCCCTGACTTGCCGTTTGGTGGGGTTAAGCAATCCGGATTTGGAAGGGAATCATCGCTCTTTGCCTTTGAGGCATATAGTGATGTCAAAGCAACTTATATCGCCTTAGATGAGTGAGGAAAACATGAAGAACGATCCTTTTTTTGAACCCGTGTCAGGGGCTATTCTGCCTCGCTTTGCTGGCGTCCCCAGTTTTATGCGTCTTCCTGTGGTGGATGCAGGGCATGAACGTTTGGATGATGTTGATATTGGCATTATTGGTGTGCCATGGGATGGGGGGACAACAAACCGCCCTGGGGCGCGTCATGGCCCACGACAGTTGCGCGACCTTTCCACCATGATCAGAGCCACCCATCCGGTGTCTTTTATTTCACCCTTTAAGCTGGTGAATTGTGCTGATCTTGGGGATTGCCCGATAAATCCTGCGGATTTAGATGACACCATGGTGCGAGTGACGAATTTCTATGCTGATGTGAAATCACGCGGCATTGTGCCAATGACCGCAGGGGGGGATCATCTGGTCTCATTGCCTGTGTTGCGTGGACTGGCAAGTGACGGGCCTGTTGGGATGATTCATTTTGATGCGCATACCGATTTGTTTGACACTTATTTTGATGGCTTCCGTTATACCCATGGCACCCCTTTCCGCCGAGCGATTGAAGAAGGGTTGTTAGATCCTAAGCGTGTGGTTCAGATTGGGATACGCGGCACCATGTATGATGGGGAAGATATTGAATGGGGGCGTGCTAATGGCGTGACGATCATCACGATGGATGAGTTTGCTGACCGTAGTATCGCGGATGTGATGGCTGAGGCGCGCAGCATTGTTGGCGACAAATCCACTTATATCAGTTTTGATATTGATTGCATTGATCCTGCCTTTGCGCCGGGAACAGGAACACCAGAAATTGGCGGCTTCACCACGCGTGAGGCGCAGCTTTTGGTGCGCCAGTTAAAAGGCCTTAATCTGATTGGTGCCGATATGGTGGAGGTGTCCCCACCTTTTGATAATAGCGGCAATACCGCTTGGGTTGGAGTTTCGATGATGTTTGAATTGCTGTGTATGTTGGCGGTGGCGGTAGATCAACGCGGCTGATCACGGCATGACAGAAAACGAAGCCACTTCTTTGGATATTAACACCAAAGCAACCCGTCATGTCCGAGCTTGCCTTGAGGCGGCTGGACTTGACGGGCAGGTTTTGACCTTATCGGAAACCTCGCGCAGCGCTGAGGAGGCGGCGGCGGCAATTGGCGTGCCTGTCGGGGCGATTGTTAAAACTTTGATCTTCACCATAACCGAACATGAAACTGATAAGGTTTGGCCCGTGGCCGCCTTGGTTAGTGGCGATCGCCAATGCCATATGAAAGCCTTGCCAGACCTAGCCGCGATTAAGGGTAAGCCTGCTCGCCCTGACGCGGCAACAGTAAAGGATATCACCGGCTATTCTATCGGGGCAGTTTCCCCCATTGGCCTTAAGGAAGATATCACAATTCTGATTGACAGCGCGCTCTGCCGATTTGATCGGGTATGGGCATCGGCAGGGCATACGCATTTGGTTATTGGGCTCGGCTTTCAAGAACTGACCTTGATCACATCTGGCCGCGTGACCTCAGATTTGGCGAGATGAGGCGCGATCAAAATCTCAAATCATCATCATTAGGCGGGCGCATCAATAGCACCTGATATACGCGATCATATTTTTCAACCCATGCTTTTTTTTCGGTGTTGATGTCACCAAGTATTTCTAGAATAAGTTGAAGTTTGTTTTCTGGTTGCCTGTCAAAAATCGGTTCATGATGGGCGATCCGATTGCGGAAAGAATTGATTCCTGCCAATTTGTCGTTCCTGAATTTTTTTTCTATCTCTCTCGTTATCAGGGAATGATTTGCAATCAATTTTTCTCCAAAGCGATTCATTGTAGCGCTTATTAAAAAGGTTCACCCAAAATCCAAGAGAAAGTTTTGCAACAATATTGTCTGCCATAATATTTTTTTTATGCTTTTTCAGGTTATTTTTTGCTTCTTTAATTTGAGTTAAAGCTTTTTTATCAAATTGAATACCAGATTTAAGCTCATACCATTCTTTTCCAAATTTATTGATAAGTTGCTGATTTATCTCGTTACGTAAAGCAATTTCCAAGGCTTGTATGGGCCCATAGAACGCGGCACACAATGCCGTGTTCCAAGCATAAAGCCGCAAGGCATGATTCATCTGCTCGTCGGAAGACGAGCAACATTTTTTTGCTTCATCAAGATATTTTTTTAGCCGTGGCTTGGATATAACGGCAACTAAATTATGTGTATTATTTGACGCCATGCTTGTTGTTGTTATTTTAATTTCTCAATGATTCGTTATATTACAACGTCACGAAATAAATTTGCAAATGCTTCCATTCTGCTGAGAAGAAAAAAGATTCTAAGATTTTCAGCGTTTTTCATTGACTCAGTCTACTAATTACATATAATTAAAATTGATCGCCATGGGATTGACTATAACGGCTGTTATAGGAATGTATTTGTCCTTTACTAGGCAGATGCGCCCATGGCACTAGATTTCTCCCTTACAATTACCCGAGTTTTGGCCCTGCCTCTTCCAGTGCTTTGCCTGCAGGGGTATTGGTGAACTTGACAAAATTATCAATGAAAAGCCCTGCCAAATGTTCAGCTTTAGCCGACCAGTCTTCTTGCTTGTCATAGCTGTTGCGTGGATCAAGAATAGCGGTATCCACCCCCGGAATATGTTGCGGAACAGCAAGGTTGAAAATCGGCAAGGTGATCGTTGGCTCATCATCCAGCGCACCTTCTAGCACAGCCTTGATGATAGCTCTTGTATCGCGAAGCGAAATCCGCTCAGACCGCCCATTCCATCCGGTATTGATCAGATAGGCCTTGGCGCCTGCATCATGCATCCGTTTGTTCAACACCTCAGCGTAAACCGTGGGGTGCAAGCTCAAGAAAGCGGCACCAAAACAGGCCGAAAAGGTGGGAATCGATTCGTTAATGCCGCGTTCTGTTCCAGCCATTTTTGCGGTAAAACCTGACAGAAAATGATATTGCATTTGGGCATTGCTAAGCACGCTCACAGGGGGGAATACCCCTGATGCATCTGCGGTTAGAAAGATCACGCGCTTTGGATGACCGCCCTTTGATACGGGCTTAACCCGATTATCAATATGCTCAATAGGATAAGATACCCGGCCATTTGAAGTCAGGCTATCGTCATCAAAATCAATTTTGCCATCTTCTGTGACCATGACATTTTCAAGCAAGGCGTCGCGCTTAACCGCGGCGTAGATATCAGGCTCTTTTTCTGGATCAAGATTAATGGTCTTAGCGTAGCAGCCCCCCTCGAAATTGAAAATGCCGCTATCATCCCAGCCATGTTCATCATCACCGATCAGCAACCGATCAGGGTCTGCGGAAAGCGTGGTTTTTCCTGTACCAGAAAGCCCGAAAAACAGGGCAGTATCACCATTATGCCCCATATTGGCAGAACAGTGCATTGAGGCAATGCCACGCCGAGGCAACAGGTAATTCATCAGTGAGAACATACCCTTTTTCATTTCGCCACCATACCAAGACCCACCAATGATCTGCATATTTTCAGTCAGGTTAAAGGCGATAAAAGTCTCAGAATTCAGGCCATGGGCGGCGTAATCAGCAAATCCCGTTTTTGAAGCGTTCACAACCACAAAATCAGGTTTGAAATCTGCCAATTCTTCGGCGCTTGGGCGAATAAACATATTCTTTACAAAATGCGCTTGCCAAGCCACTTCCATAACAAAGCGCACCTTCAGGCGAGTGTCAGGGCTAGCCCCGCAAAACGCATCAATAACAAAAAGCCGCTTTCCGGTGAGCTGATCGGTAGCGGTCTGTTTTAACTTCTTCCATACCTCAGGGGTGATGGGTTTGTTGTCGTTCTTGATTTCCCCATTCCACCATAGGCTGTCGCGTGTGCTGTCATCCATGGTGATATATTTGTCTTTGGGTGAACGCCCCGTATATTCCCCCGTCAGCACATTCACTGCGCCAAGCTCGGTTACCACACCGCGATCAAAGCCTGTCAGGCCGGGCGCGGTCTCCTCTCGGTAGAGGGTGTCATAATCGGGATTATGCAGAACTTCGATAGGGTCTGTGATGCCGATAGAGGCAAGATAAGTGTGTATGGCAGTCATAAGATTCAATTCTAAAAGTGAAGGAAGGGCATAATATAAATAGCCATCCCTTAAAATGTAAAGATGTTTAGAGGTTGCCATTAAAAAATCTACGGATTACCGTAAGAAATTATAGCGACGCTATGCCCTTAAACAACGGTTTGGAGGTGTCCAAATGACCAAATCTCAACAGGTTTCATTTCGAAGAATGGATGAAGGCAGTTTTGAAGATTATAAGCTTCTTCATGATTATGAGGTTGATTATCATAAAGAAACACCGCGCCGTATCCTTGAGCAATTAGCCTTACAAGGGAAAGAATCGCTTTCCGGCTATCAGATTAATCGCCTTGAACATGGCTTGCAATCCGCTAGCCGAGCCGAAAAGGATGGCGCGGATCTGGATTGGATTGTTGCTGCCTTAATTCATGATATTGGGGATGGGCTGTCGCCTCAGAATCACGACCGGATGGCAGCAGAGATCATTCGCCCCTTCGTCCGCGAAGAAGTGGCATGGGTGGTGGAAAAGCACGGGATTTTCCAGATGAAATATTATGCGCATCATTATGATTGGGACCCTGATAAACGCGATGAGTTCCGCGGCCACCCTTATTGGCAGAGTTGCGCTGATTTCTGTGAGCGGTGGGATCAAATGTCTTTTGATCCAGATTACCCAATGAAAGACCTTGATCACTTTGCGCCAATGGTTCATGAAGTCTTCAGCCGTAAAGCATGGGATGATGATGTTATTAAGGCTGGGGTTGTCGTGGGCTTACCGGCTAGTCGCCATTAACGCCAGCCGCCATTAACGCAAGTGATGATAACATTTAGGTTTAGTTAACAAAGGCCTGGTAGCAAATGGCCTTTGTTATGATGATGGGCTGTTATGATGATGGGGATAAGATGCGGCTTGATGATTATCTGACCAACCGATGCGATGATGGTCGTATCTCTCTTGCTGAGGCCAAAGTCACGCGACAATTGGCAGAGGCGGCTATAGCCATTACCCGTCTGATCCGTGTGAGTGGGATTGAAACGGATTTGGGGGCGGAAACCGGCGGTGCCAATTCAGATGGAGATGATCAAAAAGCCCTAGATGTGATGGCCGAGGAAATCATTATTGAGCATCTTCAGAACACGGCGGCGGCTTATGTCCTGTCGGAAGAACAAGATGCCCCGATTGCCCTTTCATCTGATGAAGCCGCTGATGCCGCCAGCTCACAAGACCAGCATATGATGGTCGCTATTGATCCCTTGGATGGGTCTTCTAATATTGCGGTTAATGTGACGGTGGGAACTATTTTTTCTATCATGCCCTGCACCAACGGCCCCATGCCTTGCCGAGGCCGTGACCAATTGGCGGCAGGGTTTTTTGCTTACGGGCCGCAAACAACCCTTATTCTGGCTTTTGCCCGGGACACCGCGCCGCAATGTTTTGTTCTTGATGAACGCGATGGTCAATTTGTTGCCATGGATGATCTTGTTCGGATACCTGATCACAGCAACGAATATGCCATTAACGCCGCTTATGCCGCGCATTGGTTTTCGCCTGTAAAATCATGGATGGCAGAGGTGCTAGCAGGTAAAGAGGGCGCATATAGCAAAAGTTTTCGGATGCGCTGGGTCGGGTCTATGGTGGCGGATGCGTGGCGTATTTTCAGAAGGGGCGGTGTGTTTCTTTACCCCGGTGATCATCGTAAAGGCTATGAAAATGGTCGTCTGCGTCTGGTTTATGAAGCTAATCCCATCAGTTTTTTGACAGAAAAGGCCGGAGGGCGAGCGGTTAATGGTTCAGACCGTATCCTTGATCTGTTGCCAGAGGATTTGCATCAGCGCACCGCCCTTATCTTTGGATCAGCGGCTGAAGTTGATCATCTCATCGCCTTTCACCGCAACGAATAGCGCATAACCCTGTTGAAGCATTGGCAAGGAGTTGCTAGAAAAGGGGCAACGCTTCTGCCCATATCAGATCAGAGAAACCAAAATGTCTGAAACTTCCATCTCTCGTGACCTTCATAACGACATGGCTAATGCCATTCGCTTTCTTGCCATTGACGCGGTTCAGGCAGCAAACTCTGGGCATCCGGGGATGCCAATGGGGATGGCGGATGTGGCAACCGTGCTGTTTTCACGGCATATAAAAATTAATCCTGCTGATCCGGCTTGGCCTGACCGTGATCGGTTTGTGCTCTCTGCTGGGCATGGCTCAATGTTGCATTATGCGCTGAACCATCTGCTTGGATATGCCGATATGACCATGGATCAGTTACGGCGGTTTCGGCAGATGGGTGCTATTACCGCAGGCCATCCCGAATACGGCATGGCAAGTGGTATAGAAACAACCACAGGCCCATTGGGGCAAGGGCTAGCCACCGCAGTTGGCATGGCTTTAGCCGAACGCATGATGGCGGCACGCTTTAACGCATCTCTTGTGGATCACCGGACTTGGGTGATTGCAGGAGACGGCTGTCTGCAAGAAGGCATCAGCCATGAGGCGATAGACCTTGCTGGACATTTGCGGCTTGATCGTTTGACAGTGCTTTGGGATGATAACAGCATCTCTATTGACGGCGGCACAGAGTTATCAACTTCGACCAATCAGCTGACTCGTTTTCGTGCCGCTGGCTGGCATGTTCAATCTGTGGATGGTCATGACCCTGATGCGATTGATAAGGCGATTGCGTTAGCGGTAAAAACCGCGCGCCCATCCCTGATTGCTTGCAAAACCCAGATTGGCTATGGCTCACCTCATCTGGCAGGAACAGCGAAAACCCATGGCGCGCCGCTTGGCGCAGATGAAGTCGCCGCCACTCGTGCGGCTCTTGGCTGGTCTCATGATCCTTTTGTCATCCCTGAACATATTACCAAAGCATGGAACGCCGCTGGTCAGCGCAGTCTCAATGCTTATGCGGAATGGCAATCTCGCCATCAGGATTCGCGCAAGAAGAAACGGTTTGATGAGGCGTTATCTTCGGCACATCCACAGAGATTATGGCGCGAGCTGAAAGCCTTGCGCCAACAGTTTAAGGCCGATCAGCCAAAACTGGCCACCAGACAATCTTCGCAAAAAACCCTTGAGGTCATTAATGCCGCCACATCGCTGACCGTTGGGGGATCTGCGGATTTAACAGGATCAAATCTGACCCGAACCTCACAAATGTTGCCTGTTTCTGCGCGCAAATTCAAAGGCCGTTATGTCTATTTTGGAATTCGTGAACATGGCATGGCGGCGGCGATGAATGGCATGGCGCTTCACGGCGGTATGGTGCCTTATGGCGGCACCTTCTTGGTGTTTTCGGATTATGCCAGAGGCGCCATGCGGCTATCCGCCTTAATGGGTCAGCAAGTGATTTATGTCATGACACATGATTCTATCGGGCTTGGCGAAGATGGACCAACGCACCAACCTGTTGAACATTTAGCAATGTTAAGAGCTACG
>JALRFL010000029.1 GCA_023259875.1 Alphaproteobacteria bacterium | reverse complement strand
CTATTGTCTTGAAAATTCAGCCACCGGCGGCGATAGCATTGTTGTAGATGGGTTTCGCTGTGCTGAGAGGCTTTACGCCGAAGACCCAGAAGGGTTTGATGTGATGCGGCGGCATTGCGCACGCTTTGCTTATGAAGGCAGCTCAGATGTTGCTCTTCATGCGCGGCGTCCCATGATTGAATGTACCCCGGATGGGGAATTGTTGACCATTAGGTTTAATAATCGTTCCACCGCCCCTTTAACTGATATTCCGTTCGCGGATATGCCAGCCTATTATCGTGCCTATCGCCGCTTTGCCGCTATGGTAGATGATCCAGCGATGCAGGTTGCCTTTAAGCTTGAACCCGGGGAGTGTTTCATTGTTGATAATACCCGTGTGCTTCATGCGCGTCTTGGCTATAGTGGCGAAGGCTCGCGTTGGTTGCAAGGATGCTATCCTGATAAAGATGGCTTGCGATCAACCCTAGCCGCAATGGCAAAACAGAGGGCCGCATCATGACCACACCTCCCCTATCCGCCCCTCCAAAAGGCGAAGACCTAATCACCGCGATCTGTGATATTTTCTCAAGTCATGGCAGTGAAGAATATCTGGGTGAGCCCGTCACCATGGCAGAACATATGTTGCAATCAGCGCATTTCGCGGCAGAGGCAGGGGCGAGCGAAGCCACGATTATTGCCGCCCTGATCCATGATATTGGGCATTTTACTTCGGCTCATGGGGCCTTTACCATGCAAGACACTAAAGACCGCTATCACGAAGACGCTGGCGCGGTTTTGCTTGAGGGCGCATTTCCCGAAACTGTGGTGGCGTGCGTAAAACATCATGTTGCGGCAAAACGCTATCTCTGCGCTGTGGATGCGGCCTATTACGCAGGGCTGTCAGAGGCGTCAAAACATTCGCTAACCTTGCAAGGTGGGCCGATGAGCGCAGAAGAATGTAAAACCTTTGCCAGCCAACCGCATTTGGAACAGATTCTCTTGGTCAGGCGTTGTGATGATCAGGGTAAAGTCGCAGGATTGCCTGTTCCACCATTGGAACATTACTTACCCATGATGCGCCGCGTGTTGAAAGCAGGGCATGACCATTAGCCCCTTTTATTGATAGGCTATTCCTGTCCGGCAATCAATTTGTAGCGGTCTTCAAGCATTTTTTGTTCTCTAATGCCCTCTGGCGACAGATCAGAACTGGCAGGAACATCATATTCAAAATGGTGGTAGTCATCCTTGCCGCGCACCAGAATAGCGGTATCCAAATCATGCTTAGTCTGGCGAACATGGGGGGCTAGATATTGCACATTGACACCAATGCGCCGGTCATCACTGTGATTTGGCATTGATGCGTGTAAGGTCCAACCGTGATGAAACGAAGCCTCGCCGGGATTAAGTGGGCAGAATTTGGCCTGACTTTCTTGCACCCCATGAACGGTCTGGCTTTGCAGCAGCACATTATTTTCATCATCACCGATCTCATGCTCAACGCGGCCTTGGGTATGGCTTCCGGGAATCATCCGCATACAGCCACTTTTTTCATCAGCAACTGATAGTGCCAGCCACATGGTCACTTGGTCATCATGGCTCAATCCCCAATAGGTGAGGTCTTGATGCCAGCTGACATGGCTGGGGGAATGCGGTTCTTTGATAATATAAGTGACATTATAAAGCAGAATATCTGGGCCGATCATCGCCTCAACCACATCCAGCACATCAGGGCGCGTCGCCAAAGCAAAAGGCGAGGTCAACATGGTATGCACTTTGAAACGGTAATGCAGTGAGCCGCCAATTTGTTGTTCCGCCTCCTCCAGCGCGTTGCGATGCTGCGCGACCTCTGCCGCATCTAAAAAAGGGATGCCAGAAACATAACCGTCACGATGATAATCAGAGACAAGGGCGTTGACATTCATTGGTCATTCTCCTGCATTTACAGAAAGATTGTTTTTGAAATATTTCTGTAAAATATCAGAATGAGCAAGTGAAATTCGCACCATGTCACAAGCGGCTAATGATCAGAGCCAAAAACACCAAGTTTTACCCCGTAATCGGCGGCAATCATATAATCAGGATCATCATCGCTATCGATCATTAACTGGCCTGATCGGGTGAGCAGACGGTGACAATCATGGCTAAGATGGCGCAGTTTGATATGTTTATTGGCGGCGTGGTATTTTCCGGCAATATCCTCAATGGCTTGCAACGCCGACTGGTCAACAACTCGTGATTTGGCAAAATCAATAATCACATGGTCGGGATCGTCAGCGACCGTGAATAATTCCCGAAATCCGGCGGATGAGCCAAAAAACAATGGCCCTTCAATCTCATAGACTAAGGCGCCTTTTTCCTGAACCGATGGGCGTTTTTTGGCGTTAATCCGTGTTGCCGCGTTCCACGCATAGACTAGGGCGGACATAATCACCCCAACAACAACGGCGATAGCCAAATCCTCAACCACCGTAATCGCAGTGACTGTAATCACCACAAGCGCGTCTGAGCGAGGAATTTTGAACAGAGTTCGGATAGAATTCCAAGCAAAAGTCCCAATCACCACCATGAACATAACCCCAATAAGGGCGGCGATAGGAATTTGTTCAATTAAGGTTGAAGCAAACAGAATATAGCTAAGCAAAAATAATGATGCCGTGATGCCAGCAATGCGTGTTCGCCCCCCTGATTTTACATTAATCATCGACTGGCCAATCATAGCGCATCCACCCATGCCGCCAAAAAATCCCGTCACGACATTGGCCGTGCCTTGCGCGAGGCATTCTTGTGATGCTCCGCCACGCTGATCGGTCATATCCCCAACCAGATTCAGGGTTAGCAAGCTTTCGATCAGACCAATTGCCGCTAGAATTAGAGCATAGGGAAAGATGATGGCTAAGGTTTCAAGTGTCAAAGGCACCATTGGGATGGAAAACTCAGGAAAACCCCCTGCAAGACTTGCCAAATCCCCAATGCGAGGCACATCAATTTGAAATCCGATAACCAGAAGAGAAACCACTCCAATAGCGACCAGAGGCGCAGGAATGATTTTGGTGAAACGCGGCGTCAACCAGATCAAAGCCATGGTCAATGCAATCAGCCCTAGCGTATAATAGAGCAAAGTTCCAGAAATCCATTCCGCCTGATCAGGGTGAGCGCCATGCCCAGAAGTTTGAAATTGTTCAATCTGCGAAAGGCCAATGACAATCGCCAAGCCATTAACAAAACCTAGCATGACGGGATAAGGGATCAGGCGGATAAACTTGCCCCAGCGCAAAACCCCAGCCAATAATTCAAAGAGCCCCATCAGGATTACCGTGGCAAACAAATATTCCGGCCCATGGATAGTGACTAGCGATACCATAACCACAGCCAGTGCCCCCGTCGCCCCAGAGATCATCCCCGGTCTGCCACCAATAACAGCGGTAATGATGCCAACAATAAAAGCGGCATAAAGCCCAACCAGAGGTTCAACCCCTGCCACAAAGGCAAAGGCCACCGCCTCTGGAACTAATGCCAATGACACGGTCAGTCCTGAAAGGATATCAATGCTAATTTGGCGCGGATTTAGGTTTGGTCTTGCGTTCTCATGGTAAGACATACCGATGAGAAACCGGGGAAGCCAGCCGGAAAAAAATAATAACATGAAGTGCCTTTATGGTGGGGGGATTGTGGGTGGCCACAACTTAAGGGCTAAGAGGCAGGATTGTCAAATCCGCCGTATAGTCTTAACGAGGCTAGTGAGAGAAAAAAGGATCGCCGCCACACAGACCATCGATGGCCCAGCAGGACTGTCGAGGCTATAAGCCGCTTGCAAGCCAACCACCGCAGAGATGCTGCCGATTGCCGCCGCTATTATAACCATTTGTTCAGGTGTGCGTGATAACGGCCTTGCTGCGGCGGCAGGAATAATCAACATGGCCGCAATCAACAGCACACCCACCACCTTAATGGCAACGGCGACGGTAATAGCAAGCGCGATTGTCAGGATCAGCCGCTCGCGTCTAGGATCAAAGCCGCTTGCATAGGCCAATTCCTCACTCAAGGTTGAGGTCAGCAATCCTGTCCAGCGCCAACTGATCAAACCTATGACCAGAAAGGCGCCGCCCCATATCACCATCAGATCAGTGTGTGATACCGCTAGAATATCACCAAATAAATAACTCATCAGATCAATGCGAATACCTGACAGAAAGGATACGGCCACTAACCCAAAGGCGAGGGCAGAATGCGCCAACACACCCAGCAAAGTATCCATGGCAAAACCGCGTCCAGCCAGCATGGTCACGGCTAACGCCATGACGAGCGCCGCTGTCATAACCCCAGCAAAGAGCGACACTTGCAAAGCCAGAGACAAAGCTACCCCAAGGATAGCCGCGTGGGCGGTCGCATCACCAAAATAAGCCATGCGCCGCCATACTACAAAACTCCCCAAAGGAGCCGCGGCCAAGGCGACCCCCATTCCAGCAAGCGCGGCGCGGATCATAAAATCATCTAGCATGACTCTGCCGCCTTAGTGTCGTTATGTGCAGAAAGATGGTCATGGTCATGATCGTGATGATGATCATGTTCATGCCGGTAAAGCGCAAGCGCCCCTGCCGTTCCCGTACCAAAGAGCGCGCGATATTCTGGCGCGGCAGACACATTTTCTGGCGTGCCCTCACAGCAGATATGACCATTCAGGCAGATCACCCGATCAGACGCGCTCATAACAACATGCAATTCATGGCTGATCATAAGAACAGCACAGCCTGTCTGATTTCTGACCTCTTCAATCTGGCGATAAAACGCCGCTGAACCGGGTTGATCAAGACCTTGTGTGGCTTCATCTAGCAATAAGATCTGAGGGGTGTTCAAAAGCGCGCGAGCAAGCAAAACTCGTTGCAACTGGCCGCCTGATAATTCAGACATCTGGGCGGTCATTTGTTTTGCGATAAGCCGTTCTGCCAAATCTGGCATAGCTGCGCTAGGTTTAACACCGCTAGTCAGACGCAAGAACCGCTCAACCGTGATAGGCAGAGTAGGGTCAATATGCAGTTTTTGGGGAATGTAGCCAACCCGAAGCCCCTTCTGGCGTGTTACCATGCCTTCGCTTGGCGGTATTGCCCCAATCAAAGCGCGCAGCAAGGTGGTTTTGCCAGACCCGTTCGGGCCAACAATCGTAATAATTTCACCAGCATCAATGGCCAAGGACACATGACGCAGGACTATATTTGCCCCATAGCCAACGCTGATATTCTGAGCAGAAATGAGAGTCATGCCTTAGCCTCTTGGGTGCAGGCAGGACAGACACCCTCTGCCTCAATCACGGTTTGTTCAATCTGAAAACCCACCGCATCGGCGGCATCAATAAATGATCCGCCAATATGGGTGGATCGGGCTTCGGCGACGGATTGGCAAAGCCGGCAAATCATAAAGGCTGGCGAATGGGTGGCGCCGGGATGGGTGCAGGCAATGAAGGCGTTGAGCCGTTCAATTTTATGCGCCAATCCGTTAGCGACAAGAAACTCAAGCGCCCGATAAGCCACGGGCGGCTGTGATCCGAACCCAGCTTCACGCAAGTGATCAAGCATCTCATACGCACCGATAGCGCGATGTTCTTGAAGTAATATCTCAAGGGTCTTGCGCCGAACCGGGGTAAGCCTTAGGGCCTTTTGTTCACATAAGGTATCTGCCGCGGAAATGGCTGTGCCGATGCAATGGGCGTGATCATGGGTCTCAAATCCTACCGGATTACCGCCACGCTTGGCCTTAGGTTGAAGGCTGGTCATCAGATATTATAGCTTTCCCAGAGTTTCGCATTTGCCGCCGCCGATCACATAAGCCTTGACTAAATGTTATGTTATCACATATATAAATTGAAAAGTCTAGCCTAGTTTAACATCCTAAGCGGTATCCCCACCATGCGAAACATCAGATCGCTTCTTCGCCAAACCCACCGCTTTGCGTGCTTTATGATGATGCTCTGTTTTGCGGGTGTTTCCTTTGCTGAAACGCCGCACGTAGCGGCGGATATCGCGCCTGTGCATTCGCTTGTTGCAAGGGTGATGGATGGGGTTGGCGCCCCTTCTCTTATCATTGCGCCGGGGGCCAGTCCGCATGAATATAGCCTAAGACCATCAGAGGCGGCGGCGTTACAACACGCGGATGTGATCTTTTGGATAGGACCAGACCTAACCCCCTGGCTTGACGATGCGATGTCAACCTTGGCGGATGATGCCGTTATCATATCCTTATTAAAGGCGCGAGGAACAACATTGCTACCCTATCGCGATAGCGCCTTATTTGAACGGCATGATCATGATGGTGATCATGACGACCACTCCGAACATGCTGATCATGACGATCATTCTGACCATGCTAATCATGATGATGATGGACAGGGTCATATTGACCCTCATCTATGGCTTTCGCCCGATAACGGCATGGTGTGGCTAAATCACATTGCTGAAGTTTTGGCAGAGGCTGACCCTGCAAATGCCGCCGCTTACCGCGCAAATGTGGCCGCAGGCCAAACAGAGTTGGCTAAACTTCAGGCGGAAATCAACGCAATAGAAATAGTTGGATGTTTAGGTACCGCTTAGTGTCTAGAAGCTATGATGATGAAATTATAGCGTCAACTGCACTTCCCAATCCCGATTATGGTGTTCTTAATATTCGTCATCAACAGAGCACTCAAAGTCT
>JALRFL010000207.1 GCA_023259875.1 Alphaproteobacteria bacterium | reverse complement strand
AACCTTTACCTCCACCCCTATCCGATTAAGAAGGCGGATAGTGCTGGCGTTAATGTCAGGATCAAGGGCTCTTTGGGCGCAACCTGCTAGCAAGGCCACACGCATCACGAGGGGATCTGATGGGGCATATACCGCCGTTTTTGCCCCGATAGGATCAGGTCGGCGCGGCACTTGTGCTGGCACTTTATCAAGCATTCGCCTCAGACGCGCTGGCATGGCCCAACGAAACCATCTGCCCATTTGCGCCAACCGCATCATCGCATGAAAGCGCCTAGCATAAGGTATTGTCTTTGCCAGAAAGCCACGCATCATTCGGTCTGGCATCGGCCTCTTGACCTGTTTGTCCAACTGCGCTCTGCCAATATCCAAGAGATGGGGATAATCCACCCCTGATGGACAGGTGGTGGTGCAAGACAGGCAACCAAGACACCGATCCAGATGCACCCCTGTATCCGCCGTCACGCTTTCAGGGCGTTCTAACAATTCTCGCATCATCCAGATACGGCCGCGAGGGCTATCGCGCTCATCCCCTGTTAAAACAAAAGTCGGGCAAGTCGCGGTGCAAAATCCACAATGCACACAAGCCCTAAGGATAGCATCGGCTTCGGCCATCATAGGGTCTTTTAATTGATCAGGGGAAAAATGGGTTTGCATCGCTAGTCTTAAATCCCTTGATGCATGCGGCCAGGGTTTAATATGCCTATCGGATCAAAGGCGGCTTTAATGCGTTGATGCAACGCCAACCGTCCAGCATCCAGTGGCTGAAATGGTGGAACAACAACGGGGGTTAACCCCTGATCGGAATCTGCTGTGCGGACCCTCATGGCAAACCCCCCGCCATGCTGTGCCACCGCATCACGCAAGATAGAGCCAAAGGCAACCTTTGATGGGGTATAGGATGGTGCCGCCATCCAGATTAATCCGCCCCCCCAATCCGCGTAATAAGGATAGGGATTATCAGCAGAATTTATCTCTGCCTCAAGAGTAGCTAAGATTTCTGCGCCACTTGAAGGAGGGCACGATATCTTCCAGATATCGGCGTTCTCATCCGCTAGCAGACGCGTGTCACAAATATCTTGCCATAGCCGACGGCTTTCGGCTTCGCCTTGTTTTTCGCCTCTATCAAAACGATTGAGCAAATGTGTCGCCCTATCCGCCACTGAGACCGCAAAACCTTCCAGCCTGATCACTACCTGCATCACTTCAGACAATCCGGCTTTCTGCGCCATATCTGCTGGCAAGATTGCCGCCGCCGAAGGTTCATAAGGGGTTGCAAAAATACTTGCGATGATGGCTTGCGCCTCAGCAAAATGAGCTGCAGGAAAAGTTAGGCTTATGGCTGTTTCTGGTCGTGGCAAGGTTTTTAGTGTCACTTCATCCATCAGGGCAAGCGTGCCAAAAGACCCAACCATAAGTTTTGAGAGATCATAACCCGTCACATTCTTAACAACTTTTCCGCCAGCGCGAAAGCGTTCACCGCGGCCAGATGCGGCCTCAAACCCAAGAAGAAAATCACGTGCCGCCCCTGCGGTCAGCCGCCGCGACCCAGAGGCATTGCTGGCCAGTACGCCGCCTATTGTCCCTTGATGATTTCCACCAAATAATGGGCGCGGATCAGGCGGCTCAAAGGCTAGCATTTGCTGATGCGATTCGAGCAAATCCGTCAGCTCCGCCATCGGCGTTCCCGCCCTAACCGTCAACACCAGTTCTTCGGGTTGATAATCTAAGATACCTGTCCAGCGATCACATTGCACAAGCGTCGCCGCAGCGACAGGATAGCCTATTGCGGATTTCGTGCTTGCCCCAGCCACCGCAAGAGGCTGCTGTGTCGCCATAGCCTCAGCTATGATCGGCAGAATGTCAGCCAGCGTTTCAGGACGTAATGGCGTTTCGGTCATGGTGACCACCTAGAACCGCGGCAAATCAGGAAACGGCATTTTCCCTTGATGAACATGAAGCCGGCCTAATTCTGCACAACGGTGCAATTGGGGAAATACCTTACCGGGATTAAGCAAATGATCTGCATCAAACGCACATTTTAAGCGTTGCTGTTGCTTGAGATCATCTTCGCTGAATTGAATAGGCATCAGATCACGCTTTTCAACACCAACCCCATGTTCGCCTGTCAAAACCCCACCCATTTCCACACAGGCCCTAAGGATATCCGCCCCGAAATCTTCAGCGCGTTGCAATTCCCCCGCTTCATTAGCGTCAAACAGAATCAGCGGATGCAAATTGCCATCACCAGCATGGAAGACATTAGCGACCCTCAATCCGTATTTTTGGCTCAATGCCGCCATACGCACCATCATATCTGGCAAAGCGCGGCGCGGTATGGTGCCATCCATGCATAAATAATCTGGTGAGATGCGCCCGACCGCCGGAAAGGCCGCCTTGCGCCCGGCCCAAAACCGCAAGCGTTCATCTTCGCTCATGCTGATTTTGATTGAACTTGCCCCTGCTTGATTGACAATCGCATCGACGCGGTCAATCAACGCATCAACCTCAACCTCTGGGCCATCAAGTTCAATAATCAAGAGCGCGGCGGCATCCCTTGGATATCCGGCATGGACAAAATCCTCTGCCGCGTTAATAGCCAGATGATCCATCATTTCCATCCCTGCTGGAATGATGCCTGCGGCGATAATATCACCAACCGCTTGCGCCGCGGTTGCGGTTTCATCAAACCCCACTAGTAAGGCACGGCGCGTCGCAGGTTTTTGCAAGATACGCAGGCTGACCTCTGTGACCACACCCAAAAGCCCTTCTGAACCTGTCATAATCCCCAAGAGATCATAATCCCCGGCATCAAGATGTTTGCCGCCAAGCCGCACCACTTCCCCTTCCATGGTGACCATCTCAACCCCAAGCAGGTTGTTAGTAGTCAGCCCATATTTCAGACAATGCACACCGCCAGAGTTTTCAGCAACATTTCCGCCAACAGAACAGGCAATCTGGCTTGAGGGATCAGGGGCATAATAAAACCCTTCATCTTCAACCGCGTGGGTAATGGCAAGATTGGTTACCCCCGGCTGGGTGACAACACAGCGATTAGCATAATCAATATCAAGAATGCGGTTAAACTTACCCATCGCTAGCAACACCGCATCCGCCAATGGCAATGCGCCGCCAGATAATGAGGTACCAGACCCCCGGGGCACAACTTTTATGCCTTCTTGGTGACAATAACGCATAATGGCAGATACCTGTTTGACCGTTTCTGGCAACACCACCACTAACGGCAATTGCCGATAAGCAGAAAGCCCATCTGCATCATAAGCACGGCGACCTTCCTCACTGTCAACGACAGAGGTCGCAGGGACTATTTTTCTCAAGGCTGCTAATATGCTGTCACGGCGAGCGATAACAGCGGCATCAGGTTCAGGCATTTGCATAGATTAACCCTTCTCAACACCTTATTAGCGTAAGGAATAACATGGTCATCATAACCTTAAAAAATAACTGAATTTGACCCAAAATAGCCGCAATAGCAAGAGAGCAACACCCTATCCTTAACGATAGGGACAGAGTGCCGCAACCTAGCAAATTGATTTTGCGGTTGCTTTTAAGGCCCTAGGGTTTAATAAAGATCGTTATAAATGGAAAAATATAATCTTTCGTATTGGGGGACTATTGTGAAAACCATCGCAACAAAGCTAGCGCTCGTAACTGGGCTTTGCTTAAATCTTGGCTTTAGCATGATTAGCACTGCTAGTGCGGAAACCAAAGTCGGGCTTCTTTTGCCTTATACCGGGACTTATGCCGCGCTTGGTAATGCCATCACCGAAGGATTTGAATTAGCCATTGAAGAGGCTGGCCGTGAAGATGAGTTCACGGTTATCGTTGAAGATAGCGAAATGAAGCCTCCTGTCGGTCTCGCCAAAGCGCGAAAGCTCGTCTATCAAGATGAGGTGGATGTCATCGCTGGGGTGGTGTCTTCTGGCGTTCTGGGCGCTATGCGTGACTTTATCCATCAATCTCAAGTGCCACTGATTGTTGCCAATGCTGGAAATAATCTTGCGACAGGGGAAAATTGCTCGCCTTATATTGTGCGCGTGTCCTTTTCCAATGGTCAGATCAATCGTCCCATGGGCACTTGGCTGGCTGAAAATGGGGTAAAGACCATCTATACTCTGGCGCCAGATTATGCCGCCGGGCATCAGATGATTGATGCCTTCACCAAGGCCTTTACCGCCGCCGGGGGGGAAGTCATCGGATCAGAGTTCACACCCTTTGGTCAGACCAAGGATTTTGGCCCCTACCTCACCAATGCCCAAGCATCAGGCGCGGATGGCATTTTTGTTTTCTATGCAGGGGGTGAAGCAATCAATTTTGTCAAACAATATGGCTCATTTGATATCAAAACCCCTCTTTATGGGTCTGGTTTTCTGACTTCGCCTCTTTATGTGGAAGCAGAGGGTGAGGCCGCGATTGGGGTAAGGGCATCATTGCATTATATCCCAACCTTGGACACCCCTGAAAACAAAGCCTTTATCAAGGCGTTTCAGGCAAAATATAACGCCATGCCATCCGAATATGCCGTTCAAGGCTATGACGCCGCGCTGGCTTTGATGGCGGCGGTTGATAATGGCGGTGTGGATCGGGCAACATTGGCAGCACAGCTTCCGCGTGTCAGTTATGTTGGGCCGCGTGGGCCACTGGAAATTGATCCTGCCACCAATAACATCGTCCAGAACATTTATATCTATGACACCGTAATGGAAAATGGGGTATTGACCCAAAAGATGATTGATACCGTTCCTAGTGTCCGCGATGATGCGGCAGGGTGCCAAATGTAACTCATGATGGATGGCTCAAACTAGCTTGAGCCATCTTGATTTTCCTTGATCAGGAGACCATCTCCATGGATCTGTCGTTTTGGATACTGCAATTCCTTAATGCGATGCAGTATTCCATGTTGCTGTTTCTTTTGTCCATTGGGCTAACCGTCATTTTTGGGTTGCTGCATTTTGTCAATTTGGCGCATGCCTCACTTTATATGATGGGGGCATATATTGGCATTTCGGTAGCGGCATTAACGGGCAGTTTCTGGGCCGCGTTTTTCCTTGCCCCTGTTATCGTAACATTAATTGGGGCGATGCTTTATTTCACCCTGATTGATCGGATGCGAACTGCTGGCCCCATGAACCAAGTGCTAGTGACCTTTGGATTGATTTTTATCTTTCTTGATCTTGTCCGAATGGGGTGGGGGGATATTGCCTTAGGGCTTGATGGCCCGCAGTCTTTGTCTGGCACCACGCGTTTCCTTGGCGTGGATTATCCGGCCTATCGGCTTTTTATCATTGCCCTTGGGTTAGGGGTAATGACCACCATGTGGTTCATTCTCTCGCGGACTCAAATTGGGGCAATGATCAGGGCCAGTGTTGAAAACACCGATATGGCCGCCGCTATGGGTATTAATGTCAGCACATTATTTTTTCTGGTGTTCTGTTTTGGCTGTGCGCTGGCTGGCCTTGCCGGGGTAGCTGCGGCACCGATACTTTCAGCGACAACAACTATGGGGATTACCATTTTGATTCCAACGCTGATCGTCGTGGTGATTGGCGGCTTGGGCAGCCTAGAAGGCGCAATCGCCGGATCAATCATAATCGGGTTTATGGAAACTTTTGGCGCTGTCATGATCCCGTCTTTTTCAGCGGTGCTGACCTATGTGTTGCTTGCGGTTGTATTAATATGGCGTCCGCAAGGGCTGATCCCTGCGCGAGGTTAGGATGTTTTATCAAACCAAGTTTCGTAGCATTACGCTTATCGCCGCGCTGATTTTTCTAGCCAGCTATGCCAGTTTTGGCAGTTACTTTGCGCGCGAAATTGTTGTTGAGATTATCATCCTTGCCATTCTTGCGATCAGCCTTGATCTCTGCGCTGGGTTTGGCGGCATGGTGTCGCTTTGCCATGGGGCGATCATGGGGGTTGCCGCCTATGCTTTCGCCATCATGAGCGCAAAGCTAGGCTGGCCGCTTTTCCCATCAGCCCTGATCGGCTTACTGGCGGCGGTGGTGGTTTCGGGATTAGTCGGGTGGGTAACGGCACGCACTAATGGCATTTTCTTTATTATGGCGACACTGGCCTTTGGGCAGATGGCCTATACCTTCTTTTTCAAATCGCGTTGGCTTGGCGGAGATGACGGCATGGGCGGCATAAGCCGATTTGATCTCAGCGCAATTGGCCTAGAGATGAACAACTCGCTGACCTTTACCTATCTTGGGTTAGGTGTGCTTTTGCTGGCTTATGGGCTAACTGCCATGGTGATGCGGTCAGGGTTCGGGCGCACCTTAAGCGGTATTCATGTCAACGAGGATCGAATGAAGGCGCTTGGCGTTAACACCGCCGCGCATCGGGCGAAGGCAATGGCCTTTTCTGGATTTATCGCAGGCTTAGCTGGTCTTATCGCCGCCCAACATACGCTTTATATTTCCCCTGAATTGCTGATCTGGACAACATCGGGTGAGGCCTTAATCGTTGTGATTCTTGGCGGTCTTGGCACGCTAGTTGGCCCGGTGATTGGGGCAATATTACTCGTCTTAATGAAGCATGAGATTTCTGATTATACCGATTACTGGCACGCCTTTATTGGCTTGGTGCTGATTTTCACAGTTTTAGCTGGTGGTCGTGGGGTATTCGGTCAAATCGAATATTGGCTTAATTCATTGCGCTCTCGCCATCATGACCCTGACAACCATCAGACTGCTGGGAAACCGCAAGGCGGTGACCATGCTTGAGGTAAAAGGCTTATCCAAAGATTTTGGAGGCCTGCACGTTATTCGTGATTTATCCTTATCGGTGACGGCAGGTGAACGCCGCGTGATATTAGGCCCAAACGGGGCTGGCAAGACCACTTTATTTCATTTGCTGGCAGGAACATTAAAGCCCAGCAAAGGGGAAATTTTTCTCGATGGTCAACCGATCAAGGCCTTTGATGCTGTTAAGCGCGCGCGTCTGGGCATTGCGCGCAGTTATCAGAAAAACAATCTGTTTGAAACCTTGACGATCAGAGAAAACCTGATGCTGGCCGCCGCCGCGGCGTTGGGAAAATCCACCCATATGGTCAAGGATTCCAGCAGGCATCCCGATATCCGTCAGCGCATTGATGAGATTGCTGAACAAGTTTCCCTCGCAGATCAGTTGGACCAAACCGTTGGCACCGCCTCATACGGCAACCGTCGCCAGCTTGAGGTTGGTCTTGCTCTTGCCACACGCCCAAAACTCTTGCTGATGGATGAACCAACATCTGGGGTTGGCCCAACCATGATTGATCGGTTTCATCGCCTGTTAGAACAGCTCCCTCGGGATATTACCGTGCTGATCATTGAACATGATATGGATTTGGCCTTTGGTGTGGCGGATCGGATTACGGTGTTAAACTTTGGCGAAAAGGTGTTTGAAGGCACACCAGAGGATACTCGCGGAAATGCCACCGTTCGCGATATCTATCTGGGGACAGGGGGATATCATGCTTAATTTGACATCCCTTGAAAGCGGCTATGGCGAAACCCGCGTTCTGCATGGCGTTAATCTGAATATTCGCAAAGGCAGTGTTCATGCGCTTTTGGGGCGCAACGGCGTTGGCAAATCGACCATGCTTAAAACCATTATCGGTCAGCTTCCTGTGCGCCATGGCCGCATCACTTTTCAGAATAAGGATATCTCGGCATTGCCGTCTTATGCTATCGCCAGACAAGGCATGGCGTATGTTCCGGAAACCCGCGACATCTTTGGGGCGTTAACCGTGCGTGAAAACCTGCAACTTGCCAGTCGGCTAGCAGCATCTGAAACAAGCTGGAGCATAGAAGATACCCTCGCTTTTTTCCCTAATCTGGCAAAGCGGCTCAACAACGGAGGCCATCAGTTGTCTGGGGGAGAACAACAAATGCTTGCCATAGGCAGAGCTTTGATGACGGATCCTAGCATTCTCATTCTGGATGAGCCGACCGAAGGCTTAGCCCCTATCATCATTCAGCAAATTTTTGAAAAACTATCCGCTTTGAAAGCACGCGGGATGACCATTTTGCTGGTTGAACAGAATTTGCATTTTGCCCTTGGGCTTGCGGATGATATCAGCCTGATGAGCCGAGGGGAAATAGTCTGGCAAGGGGCACCTGATGATCTGGCTAATGATGCCGCCGCCCAATCGCGCTGGCTTGGGGTATGAGAAAAGAAATATTGTTCTCGTATCGCATTCCTTGATATTCTTAGCCAGTTCACATTGAGTACATTATGATTGGTGCATTAAAAAAGGGTATGGCATGCGGATGATCACATTTGAACATCAAAACCGAATTGGCGCCGGGGTTCTGACCCCTGATGATCAGATCATCGTTAAAGCCGAAGGCAAGGATGCTCTCTACGCCGTGCGCCG
>JALRFL010000192.1 GCA_023259875.1 Alphaproteobacteria bacterium | reverse complement strand
GCGGCACCGGATCACCTTTGATCAAGGGCGTGTGGTGCTTGATCTGGCCTATGGGGATACGCTTTCAAGTTTGTCAGGGGCAAGTTTTCTGGCTGATGCTTGGTTTCTGGATGGGTTTTCCCCGTCACGAAATCCGGCCATGTGGCAAGACGATATCTTTGCCCATATGGCGCGATGTTCCGCCAATGATGCGATCTGTGCCAGTTTTACAGCGGCAGGAGAAGTCCGGCGAGGGTTGGAAAAAGCCGGATTTGAGATCACGCGGCATGATGGATTTGGTCATAAACGCCACCGCATCACTGGCCGCATCAAAACCCATAAGCCGACAATGTCTGTGGCGGCAAAGGTGATGGTTGTCGGCGCGGGCATTGCTGGGGCATCGCTGGCCTATGCGTTGCGGCAAAGAGGTATTGCCGTTGAGGTGCTTGAAATGGGCGCAAGGCCCGCAGCAGGGGCAAGCGGAAATATTGCCGCGATACAAGCGCCGCGATTGACGGTGGATGCCACCGAAGACGGTTGGCTGTCGTTAAATGCCTTTGCCTATGCACGGCGTTCTGCGCTTAGCATGGGGGCAGGTCTGGATCATGGCGTTCTGGCGTTAGCACAGGATGACCGCGAGGCTGAACGCCATCGCAAAATTGCCGCCTTTGATCTGCCACCATCCTTGGTCACGCCATGTGATGCGTCAGAGGCCAGTGACCTTGCTGGAATAGCCCTGTCACAGCACGGGTTTTTTCACCCCTTTGCCGGTGCCGTTGATCCGCGACGCTGGGTTGAGGCATTGATGCAAGATATTCCCCATCATTATGGTGTGACCATCACCGGCATCCAAGACACCCTATCAGGGGTCAGGCTTCGTGATATCAAGGGCGAGGAATATTTAGCCGACGCGGTGGTTCTGGCGGCAGGGGCAGGGCTATCCCAGTTATGGGGGAAACGGCTTGAGCCTATGTTGCCGCTAACTGGAAACGCTGGTCAGGTGAGCCATCTCCCCCCCCCATCTGCACCGGCATTTTCCTTGCCATTAAGTTATGGCGGCTATTTGGCGCGATCAGGTGATGGCCGTCTGGCGTTAGGGGCAAGCTATGAAAGGCTAGAAGGGGAAAAAGAGGGCACGATGCCTTCGGTTAATCGTTATGGGCATTTGGAAAACCATCACCGCTTGCCTCAGCCTATCCAATCGCTCTTGCCTTGCCAGCCAGAAAATTGGCAAGGTCGGGTCAGCATCCGTGCCACCACCCCCGACCGTCTGCCCGTGGCAGGGGCGGTTACATCGCGCATCTATGTGCTTGGCGGCCTTGGATCGCGCGGCATGATCACCGCGCCGCTATTAGCAGAAGCCTTAGCCGCAGATATTTGTGCCGAAGCCTCACCCCTTGATGCGGCGATGCGGCGCGCGGTTGACCCTTTTCGCTTTAATCGGCGCGCAGGATTGTGACAGATGCCAGAGGCAGGTCCTAAGCCTCAAGGATGTGATTGATGAAGCCGTTGGCTTACCAATTGGATAAATTGTTCTAAGGTTTTTGACATTTCCACCCAACGCGGCCTAAGCCTGATATGCTGTTCGTCCATGTAGAGCCGCCGATTGATTTCAATCTGAATGGCGGATACCCCTTGATCAGGGCGACCATAATGCCGCGTAATATATCCGCCAGCAAAAGGCGTGTTCAGCCGAACATCAAATCCGGCTTTGGCAAAAAACTCTTGCGCCAAATGGGTTAGCCAAGGTTTGGCGGATTGCCCATGCAAATCCCCAATAACAATATCAGTCTGCTTTTTTGAGGCGTCTGATGGCATGGAATGGATATCCAGCAAGACAGCAGAGCCATGCCGCTTTGCGGTTTCCAGCATAGCGGCTAGGTTTTCATGATAAGGATAATAACAGCCTTTCATGCGGCTGAGATAATCCTCTTGGGATAATAAGCGATCATAAATGGGCAGATGCTGACCTAGGCGAGAAGGGATCACCCCTAAGCCAGAGCGCGTGTAACGGGTTTCTTTGGTTGAGATATCTTGAGGCAGGGATGAAAACATATCAGGGTCTAGTTCATCAGCATGACGGTTCACATCAACAAAACTGCGCGGAAATTCCGCCGCGATTAGCACACCGTCAAGCGGCGCGCGAGATAGCAGAATATCAAGCAAGCCATCTTCAACTTGCCGCAATTCCGCCAAACTCCGGCAACTGGTATTCAGGAAATCATCAGGGTAATGTCTGCCACTATGAGGGGATGAAATGACCAGCCTTGGGTTGCCGTCTTGGTGCAAGATATGACCCGGCAAATCCCCACCGCGAATCCTTATGGCTTCGCTTATCGTTTCATCGGGTGATGTGGCGTCATGTTGGCTCATACTTCCCTGCCAGTAGTAATCGTTATGGTCATCATAAGCAATTCTGGTTAAGAAGGCCAAGAATAGACCTAATACAGGCGAAAGAAAACGCCTGATCCAAAAGAAAATGATTGAAAAGCGTTTCTGGCCTAGGTTATAGAGTGAGCTAGGTTTTGGGGCGCGTAGCTCAGTGGGAGAGCACTACGTTGACATCGTAGGGGTCGCAAGTTCAATCCTTGCCGCGCCCACCATCACCTGGCCAGCTTAGCCGATAATCTTTTAGCAACACCTGACATTGCCCTAAACGCGTATTTAACCGATCAGGTGTCGCATAATACAGCATCCGGTGAAACGCGGTTTGCCCAAGCCCAACGGCACTGTTGAAATCAGTGGCATGGCATTGCTGATGAATGGCTTTGAGCTGATCAATGACATGTGTTTCTGAGATAATAGCCAAAGAGGCCTGATCATTGAGGATTTCTAAATAAGCAATGGATAAACCTGCACAATAGCCGGGGTCTATAAACGGCTCAAAGCTCTCTATGCAAACCGCGCCATCAGCAAAAGATATCGGATCAGACCCCGTGTCAGAATAAGATTTGCCAAAGGCAGGGTCAGAAGCAATGAATAAAGGGCTAAGCCCAAACATCACTATAATTAACATGGCAAACGCCACCAAACGATAAATCTTAAACAACATACACATTGCCGATCTATAAGTTTTGGCAAATAAAAGGTTGATTATGAATAGCATGAACTGGTCAGGCGTCAAACTGATCTGTAAATATTTGCATAAAGTGAGTGAATTTAGTTTCTTTATAATATTTGAAGAATTGAAATCATATCAAATTAAAAACAGTTGTTTTAAAAGTAATATATTAATATTTTTAAAATGTTATCTTTGGTAATTACAAATTAGCAAGTCTACGATCTAATTTGATCATAATCCGCTCCTGATTATCTTTAAGCCATTGACGATATTGATGATAATCTGGCATTAGCTGTTCTACCAGTGACCAGAATTTTTGGCTGTGATCGTGATAGCGAAGATGGGCAGCCTCGTGAATAACGACATAACGAAGAACATCTTTTGGTGCCATTATCAAACGCCAGTTAAAGGATAAATGTCGTTTGCTAGAACAGCTACCCCAACGAGATCTCTGATTGCGAATGCTTATTTGGACTGTGGGTTCTCCTAATTTAACCAATACAGGCGGCAGGATGACAGAAATACTTTTCTTAGTCTCCTCTTTGAGATGCTTCTCAACTTGTCGTACAGGTGACATTTTTGCCCCTTTGGGGCGATCTAACCAAAAACAATCGTTTTGCAAGCGCATAAAATACTGGTGACCTGAATAATTTGGGGTGATTTTAATAGGAATTTCTTTACCAAGATAAAGAATGCTCGGCTCCTCCTTATCAAAATTCTCATATATTGTTCTAAGGCGTGACTCCACCCAATCTGACTGACTATCGACAAAATTTAAGATTTCACTGTCACTGACATAATTTGGTGCGCAAATATTAATCCGCTCATCAGTAACTCTCAAGGTTATACGCCGTGCATTACGACGCCTTGAAATGCTAAGGGGCACTATACGATTTCTAATCTGATAATTTATTACACGGCTTCGTAATTGGTGTTTTTTTCTTTGGAATATATTTAACATACTAATATTATCATGCCTAATTAACATAGCGGTCAATACGCTTATGTTGAAAATTAAGCTAATGTGCTGCGCAGAATAGGACCAATAAACATTTTTATCATATATGACTTGCCACGAAGCAACTCATTTGTCTTATCAGATATTTATGTTTCCTTTATAAAAATAGTAAAGGTACATCTGGCTATACATTGCAGAAAATGAAGCTGGATTTCTATTTTTTATATTCAAAAGCTATAAGTTAAAAATATCATTAAATTAAGGCTTTTGATAGTTTATGATTCCAGTCTGGCAGAATAGGATGCAAAATGAGTTGAAATAGTGGGTTTAAATTTTTTCATCACGGATTATAGAAAGCGATCATGTTTTTCATTGCTCTTACTACCTAGATGGCGAACAGCATAAGCATATATGTCATTTTACTTCCTTAAAAGTGGAAGAGTTGCGGCAAATTATGTTAATAGTTATTGATCGAGTTCTCAGCTTAATAGAATAACAATACAATGCTTTTTGAACAGATATTAGAATTTTTTGAAACGGTATTGGCAACCACAATTACCTTTGTTCAATGGCTCATTCAGGAGTTTTGGAAAACGCTGGGGTATATCCTTTCGGGTAACTTTAGTGAAGAGACTATTGGTGCCATTTTGGTCTTTGCAGGTGCTATTCTTTTTCTGTTTTTGTTGGTCATGATGATACTGCCACAAAGAAAACTTTTGGTTTTGCAAGAACAGAATATCTTGGCTGGTTTTTCATTATATCAGCGACCAGAGCCACCAAGACAAGTTCTTGATCTTTATGAAATAGCGCAAGATAACAGTGATCCGACTTTGCGGGATTTGCGCCGTATTGAACGGGATATGCTGGCCTTGAAAGAACTATTTGATGCGGGTCTTATTAAGGCCAACCTTTACATTCTTGAAAGCAAATCGCTTTATAAGTCAGCAAAAGATATTTTTTCTGACTAACTTTTTTGAGTCCTAATCAAGAACTGATAATTTTAAGGTTGACGATAAGCACAATGAAAACGATGAGTCTTTAAAAGACTTTAAATTATTATTTCTTATTTTTTTTGTTGCTAATTTTCCTAATCTCAGAAGTTATGGCTTCTCTTATAATAGGTTCCACCGATTTATCGAGATAATCTACAACTATATGGCGAACTAAATTAGTAAAAGAATCCCCAAATAAATATTCCGGTGAATTAGTATCGACATCAAGGGCAGAATTAGGACGAAGCCTAGTTACATCCTTTATTCGATTTATAGCATCTGCCGGGGGTAAAGTGGTTTTTGTGTCAGGAGCATATTGGCTAGCCTGCTCCACCCTTTTCCCTAAATCTTCATAACTGGCAAAGCCAGCCTTAGAAGGCTTATTGAGCATGGTTTTTGGGCTGTCATAATAAATATCATCATCAGACAGGAGTAACATTGGGTCAAAAGCTTCTATCGAGTTAGCCTCATTCCATAACACCTCAATAGAGGACATAATATGTGCAGCGGTCTTTTCCAATTTATAATCTCCTATCAGTATTATATTACAATTTATTGAATATATAGAAAGTTTTAATAAATAATTTAATTAAGGGTAATTATCAAACTACCAACTATATTAGTTATACAATTAATGCCAAGCAAAACTCCTTATTACAATTCTAGAATCGCTTCAACATCAGAACGGTATAAGGGCTGAGTTATTATCACCAAGCAAGAATATACAGTTAAGACTATAAAGCTACTGCTTGAGTATATAATAAAACTAATTCTAATACTTGCCATCAGGTGGTAACTTCATGTGAAGCTAGCGTTATTTTCAGACGCAAGACGATTTTTCTAAAAGGTGGTGGTGGATCAGTGCCAGTCGCATCGGCTGATGGATATTCAGGTGGCCGTGGGTGAAATTCTGCAAAACATCATCCGTTTCACGGTTTGGAAACATCGCCATGAAGGGCGCATCACTATTAGTTTATGCCCCGATCATGATGGGCTTAAGTTGCATATTCTGGATGGTGCCGTCCCCGGGCAATGTGATGATTGGGATAAATCTGCCGAAGCCAAGCAGCGCTCGAGCACAGCCTCTTCGTTAAACGTGGGAACTAGCAGCGTCCATTTCATGTGTTCAAGGTAGAACGGATTCTGAGGACTTCACTTGAAGCCCTAACGTTTAAGTTTGACTAAAATCAAATATCTATGACTAAGTGTACAAATTACATTAATGTCTGAAAAACAATGACTTATGTTAAAAAA
>JALRFL010000163.1 GCA_023259875.1 Alphaproteobacteria bacterium | reverse complement strand
ATCGCCCCACCAATTACAACCGCTAGCCAAATCATGATGCCTTTTTATCCGACTTAACCCCAAATATCCAACCTTCCTTTGCCGCCGCCGCTTTCAGTTCAGGGGTGTTAATGGCAAACACCTCAAGTGGATCATGAAGCGCCCGCAACGCGGCGGCAGAAATCATAGCATCTAGATCATCAAGGTCAGGAAGACCAGACGTAATATCCGTGATTGGGGAGGTGCCAAAATGTGAAAGCCCTTGATTAATAGCCGCTAATGGTTCCGATTTCTTAGCCTCGTCGCTTACCCCTGCCATATTGAAATAAAGGGCTGGATAAATCTCAACCAAGGTTAGGGTTTTCTTTGCGGATTGACCATCGCCTTGCCCCCTTTCATCTGTCTCGTGAAATGGCCAGATATGCGCGCTAGGGGCGAGATGATGCAATAATCGCATCCCTGCCAGTGAGCCTGTGCCAACGCCAGCAGCACCAATACAGTTAAAGGTTGGCGATGGCGTTACCTTATGATGTTCACGAGCAGCGTTTTCGGTTTGACGGCGCCGAGAAACGAATAAATCATTCCGACTTTTATCAGCATTGTTAGGCGGTGATTTTTGATGATTATAATAGAGCCCTAAGTCATTATGCCCCCAAATCCCCCCACCATATAAATGGCTATGGTCTTGGTTTATCGCATCTACCATCTGCCATAATGCAGCAGCATCAGATGGAGGGGTTACAAATCCGGGGTAATACCCCTCTTTATCCATAAACGGATGAGCAAAGGCAAAATCAAATCCTGCTAACACCCTTTTGTTCTCAGCCTCACCCTTGAGATAATCCATCACGCCTTGGCGTGACCAAGCCTTGCCATTTGGCGCCGCAATCAACTTGGGGGGTGAGTGATCAAGCCCAAGACTAGCCACTTGAATCCCCTTATGATATTGACCTTTTGCCCCTGACCAGTCGATGCCAACAAACAGATCATAACCTTTGGTTTTAGGTGTTATTGTCATTTTGTTCCTCTCTAATTGCGCGGCGTTTCGCCCACCAATCTAGGCGTTTCCGGATATCGCGTTCAAACCCCCGATCAGGTGGGTCATAAAATTGTTGGCGCGGCATATCATCAGGAAACCCACTCTGGCCTGAAAACCCATCAGGCGTATCATGATCATAAACATAACCCTTCCCATAGCCTAAGTCCTTCATTAAGCCAGTGGGGGCATTCAACATATGCGCAGGCGGCGGCAATGACCCGGTGTCTTTGGCCGCGCGTAACGCCGATTTGAGTGCCACATAAGACGCATTTGATTTTGGAGCTGTGGCGAGATAAAGCACCAATTGGGCAACCGATAACTCACCCTCTGGTGAACCAAGCCTTTCGTAACTTTGCCACGCGGCAATAGATCGGGGCAGTGCCTCAGGTTCGGCAAGGCCAATATCCTCGGCGGCAAATCGGGTCAGACGGCGCAACACATAATGCAAATCTTCACCGCCCACCACCATTCGGGCAAACCAATATAACGCCGCGTCTGCATCAGAAGATCGCAAGGATTTATGAAGCGCGGATATGAGGTTATAATGCTGTTCCCCATCCCGATCAAAAGCGATAGCGCGGCGTGTCAGAACATGGGTCAATTCATCAGGCGTCATGGGCGGCGTATCGGCATCACTCTGTGCCATGATGGTTTCCACCGCGTTCAGACAATATCTGCCATCGCCATCCGCTATGGCGCATAACATGGCGCGAGCCGCCTCAGTCAATGGTAATGTCTGGCCGTAATGCGCCTCTGCTCTGGTGATGATCTGATTCAAAGCCGCCTCATCCAGCCGATTAAGCACCATGACCTGACAACGCGACAACAAAGCCCCATTAAGGGCAAAACTTGGGTTTTCTGTGGTTGCCCCTACCAGTGTCACCAAACCATCTTCAACATGAGGCAATAGCCCATCTTGCTGAGCTTTGTTAAAGCGATGCACCTCATCAACAAACAATAAGGTCTTTTCACCTGTGGCTCGGTGGTCACGAGCACGGGCAAATATCTTACGCAGTTCAGCCACCCCATCAAACACCGCAGAAACGGGTTCAAACCGCATTTTAATTTCATCCGCCAATAATCGGGCAATCGTTGTCTTTCCCGTCCCCGGAGAGCCCCAGAAAATAAGTGAAGGAAAAGGTTTATCCTGTTTTGCCGCCGTTACCATGCGCTGTAAGGTACCATTTTCACCCAGCAAATGATCCTGCCCTACCACATCAGCAAGATGATGAGGCCGCAACACATCCGCCAGAGGCCGAGCGACTTGATCCGAAAACAAACTATCTGATGATGAGGTGGTCATAGGCAAAGTATGAAACAAAAAGGCCGGTATGAAAACCGGCCTTTGGGAATTCTTTTACAGATAGTGGCAGAGCTACTATGCCGTTTCTTCGACCAGTTCTGGGCTTCGATCATCACGGCCGCGAGCGTCTTCGTCACGATCAACAAACTCAATCACAGCCATAGCCGCGGCATCACCATAACGATAGCCAGCCTTGATAATCCGCGTATAGCCGCCACTGCGCTCAGCATAGCGAGGGCCAAGCGTCTCAAACAGCTTTGCTGTCATGGCGTCATCCCGAAGACGGGCAAAAGCCTGTCGGCGTGCATGAAGATCCCCACGCTTACCTAGGGTGATAAGTTTTTCCACCACTGGCCGCAATTCGCGTGCCTTAGCAAGTGTGGTAACAATCTGCTCATGGCGGATTAAAGCCTGTGACATATTACGAAACAGCATTTGACGGTGCTGTGATGTACGGTTCAGTTTCCGACCAGAAATACGATGGCGCATGTGAATTCTCCAGTTTGCGTGACAGGTCGCTTAGAAAGGCTCATCCAGACGCTTGACCAATTCCTCAATATTTTCAGGCGGCCAATACGGGATATCCATTCCAAGTTCCAGCCCCATACCTTGCAGGACTTCCTTGATTTCATTTAGGGACTTGCGTCCAAAGTTTGGTGTGCGTAGCATTTCGGGCTCTGTTTTCAGGCACAAATCCCCAATATAGACAATGTTGTCGTTCTTTAGGCAATTTGCTGAACGCACGGACAATTCCAGCTCATCAACTTTACGCAAGAGATTGCGGTTAAACGGAATATCATCAATTTCTTCACTGGCCTGAGATGTTTTTGGCTCTTCAAAATTGATGAAATACTGCAACTGATCCTGAATGATGCGTGCGGCAAAGGCGACGGCATCTTCGGGGTTGACCGAACCATCGGTTTCCACCGTCAAAATCAGTTTATCAAAATCCGTACGCTGACCCACACGGGTGTTTTCCACCTTATACGCCACCTGACGAATAGGTGAGTAAATCGCATCAATCGGCACGAGTCCAATAGGTGGGTCTTCGTGTTTGCTTGC
>JALRFL010000158.1 GCA_023259875.1 Alphaproteobacteria bacterium | reverse complement strand
ATCTTTTATCTTCTTTTACAACTCTTCTTATTTCGTTTAGTAGGTATTCTGCTTCTGCTTCAAGGATTTCTTCTACCTCTGGGTCTTTACTTGCATGAACTAAATCGTGTGTGAATAGACCTTCTATACTAAATCCTTTTGTTTCACCTGATTTAACATAATCATTCCACACTTTATCATTATCAATCTTAAACATACCAACCCAAGTACCAACAGGTAAATTAAGACCATAGGAGTTAGATTTAAGACAGGTGAAAGCCCCATATCCATCGCGACCTTGGCGGAAAGCGCCGATCTGCCGCCGGAAGCACAATAAAAGATATAGGTCTTATCCTGATTGAACGCCGGATTATGGACAGGGCTTTCTGGATCAATATGAAACTCCATCAATCCTCTGGATGAGGGGATTGCCCCGTGAATTCTGCCTCGCTCTTGCTCATTGCTGTCGCGCAAATCCACAAACACATGAGACGGGCTATCAACTAGGGATAAGGCCTCTTCAACGCTGATGGCATTGACCGCTTTCATGGCCTCTTTGACCATTGACGCGGCGGATTTTGTGATGGTTTGTGGCATGGCTAATGCTCGCTTTCTTTGTTGGATATCAGGTCTAGTTATCAACTCTTGGGCTTAATAACCCTTGCCCCTTTATCTATAGCGGATGAGGCATAGCCCTGTTAACCCCAAAACGGCAAGCGGCTGACAAGACTGGCAAAAGAAAAGCCGCATAAAGCGGCTTTGAGTTAGGGAGGAACTTACCTTAGGTATAACGGAAAAATTTGGGAAAGATTTACACAAACCATAAAAATAAGTTATCAAAGCAAGGCTAAGGGCAAGGTTTAGGCCAATCATACGGCGCGAAACTGAAATGGAATGCGCGCATCAAGGCGATCATCTGACGGGGTTTTGTTGTAACTGCGTTTATACAGACGCGAGAAATGTTCTTGCGAGGAAAACCCATTGGCAACCGCAATCTCAAGGATACTGAGATCGGTTTGCCTGATCATCATTTGGGCTTGTTTTAGCCGTAACTGCAGATACACCTCTTTTGGGGTTGCCATAAGATGCTGGCGAAAATCGCGCTCAAGCTGACGCTGGGATATGCCTAATTGCCTTGCGATATCAGGAATGCTGATAGGCTCTTCGATATGCGCTTTCATCAGCAAAAGCGCTTTTTTGAGTTTTTGCGGCAGGCTATCCTCCGGGGATAAACCCGCGCGGCCATGGTTGAGAAGGGGGCTTGGGTTGGCTTGGCTATGGTAAAGATACCGCGCCACCTGTGCGATCATATCAGGGTCTTCGGTTTGGGCAAGGATAGCCAATCCCAAATCAACAGCGGATATTCCTCCCCCACAAGAAAACCGGCGGTTGCCAAGCGAAAATGAGCTATGGCTGATGGTGGCTTCAGGGAAGGTCTCAGCAAAACTGGCGTGATGTTCAAAATGCATCACAGGCTGATAATGGCCTATCAAGCCAGCGTAACCAAGGATAAAGGCACCCGTATCAATGCCGCCAATCATCGCGCCTTTACGGTCTTGTGTACGAAGCCATGCCAGTATGGTACGATCAGCAAAGGCATCCGGTGTCCAACTGGCGCTAACCGAAACAATGTCATATTGTGATCTTGCGGTGTTCAGCGCTTGGATATCGGTTAGCACCATTCCGTTGCTGGCGGCGCAATGGCTTGGGTCTAACGCCAGATAATCCCAATGATAACGGCGCGCCCCATGCAGATAATTCGCGGCTCGAAAGGGATCAAGAAATCCTGTCGTGACCATCATGTTGAAATTTGGCAAAATCAACATGGCTAAAGATATGGATGGTGAAGCGATGACCATAATAGGAAAATGTGTTGACGATTTATATCATATTTATGACGATAAAAATCAAAATCATCAAGCCGTTTTCGCGTCATAATCTCATCATCAATAGAACGCATATCAAAGCGAGATTTGATGGAGAAAACCATGAAACTGTCAGCGCAAGAGGTAAATCGGGTGGGGCAAGGCTGGGATCAAGATGCCGCCAAAGCCAAATCGATTCATAAAGATGCCTATATCAAAGCAGATTGGCATGACATTGACCGGGCACATATTTTTCGGAAATCTTGGCAGTATCTATGCCATGAACAGCAATTAGCAAAACCGGGGGATTATCTGGCGACCCAGTTGCATGGGCAGAGCATTTTTGTGTGCCGCCAAAGCGATGGCAGCCTGAAAGCCTTTTATAATGTGTGTAAGCATCGCGGCCATGAATTGCTGACAGGGCAGGGGAACACTAAGCGCATCATCTGTCCTTATCATGCTTGGATGTATGATCTGGATGGCCGCTTTCTTGAGGCGCGGCAGTCGCAATTCATTCAAGAGTTTGATCATCAAGATTTTTGCTTGGATGAGATTCGGCTTGAGGTTTTCTGCCATCTGATCTTTGTCAATCTTGATCAAGACGCCACCTCACTAGCTGTTCAAAGTGAAAACCTCGCCAGTGAGATTAACCAATATGCCCCTGACCTTGGGTCGTTACAATTTGCCCATCGGTTGACCTATACGATTAAGGCGAATTGGAAATCCGTCGTTGATAATTTTCTGGAATGTTATCACTGCCCTGTGGCGCATAAAGACTTTTGCACCTTGGTGGATATGGATACTTATAAGGTAAAAACCCATGGCATTTATTCCAGCCATATGGCCAAAGCGGGGCAAACCCAAAACAAGGCTTATACCACGGATGGCGCAACCGTCACGGATCACGCGGTGTGGTATTTGTGGCCTAACACCACCTTGATGCGTTATCCCGGGCGCAGCAATTTTATGATCTGGAAGTTTATACCAATTGGGCCAGAGGAAACTTACGAGGAGTTTGATTTCTTTTTTGAAACCGCCGATTTGGAAGAAAGCGAAAAAGAAGCCATTAGTTTTATTGATGATGTGTTGCAACCCGAAGATATCGGGTTAGTGGAAAGCGTTCAAAGAGGAATGCAAACCCCGGGGTTCTCACAAGGCCGCTATATGGTTGATCCCAGCGGAAGCGGATTAAGTGAACACGCGGTTCATCATTTCCATGGATTAGTGTTAAAACATTACCAAGAGGCCATAAACCATGACAGATAAAAAACCCCTATCCGGCCGCATCGCGGCGGTAACTGGTGGCACAGGCGGAATTGGCAAAGCCATTTGTGAGCGGTTTCGCCGCGAAGGGGCTGTGGTTTATGCCCTTGATCGTGCAACCATGGCGCTTGACGGTATTGAAGTACTGAAAATGGATGTCACGGATCCTAAGCAGGTGGATATGGCCTTTGGCCAAATCCGTGAACGGTCAGAAAAACTGGATATCCTTGTCAACGCCGCAGGGATTGAAATTGAAAAAACCATTGAGGATACCAGCCTTGAAGAATGGAATCATATTTTTGCAATAAATGTGACAGGTACCTTTCTGGCATCCAAATCCGCTTTGCCTTTGATGCGAAAATCTGGCGGCGGTTCCATTATTAATTTTGGATCATATGACGGGTTTATTGCTGATCCCGGTCTTGCAGCCTATTGCGCCACAAAAGGCGCGGTTCATGCCTTGACTAGGGCCATGGCTTGCGATTATGGGCCTGAGGGGATACGCGTGAATGCGATTTGCCCAGGTTATATTGATACCCCAATGCTGCAATCCTTTTTTCAGGATAATGGGGATATCAATACGCTGGAAAAAGCCATTCGTGATGTGCATCCCATGCGCCGATACGGAACACCTGATGATGTGGCAGGATTAGTGAATTGGCTCGCAGGGGATGAGGCCAGATACGCTTCTGGTCAGTTATGGGTGCTTGATGGCGGTTTAACGGCGCAGGTTCAACAAATGCGGTTATAATGCTACTCTCCCCCAGATCAGATGATTTTGTGAAAGGATATGATCATGGCCAAAAAAGCAATCATCACCTGCGCGGTAACAGGGGGCATTCATACCCCCACCATGTCGCCGCATTTACCCATCACACCGCAACAGATCGCGGATGAGGCGGTGGCGGCATCACAAGCAGGGGCATCGATTATCCATTTACACGCGCGTGACCCAGAAACCGGAAAACCGGTTCATGAACCTGATCATTTCATGCGTTTTCTGCCGATTATCAAACAGCGTTGTGACGCGGTTGTGAATATCTCAACAGGGGGAGGATTGGGCATGACGCTAGACCAGCGTCTGGCCGCTGCCAAGGCGGCAAGTCCGGAAATGGCTTCGCTGAATATGGGATCAATGAATTTTGGCATTTTCCCAGCCGCAGAAAAGTTTTCAGAATGGAAATTCCCATGGGAAAAAGAGTTTTTGGAAATGACCAAAGATTTCATTTTTCGCAACACTTTTGGCGATATTGAACGCGTCTTAAAAGAGTTGGGCGAAGAACACGGAACAAGATTTGAAATGGAGTGCTATGATTTAGGCCATCTTTACAATGTGGCTCATTTTCTTGACCGTGGGTTGATTAAACCGCCTTTCTTTATTCAGATGATTTTTGGCATTCTTGGCGGTGCAGGCGCGGATTTAGAAAACCTGATGCATATGCAGAAAGTCGCTGATCGTCTGTTTGGTGATGATTATGAATGGTCGGTTTTGGCGGCTGGACGCCATCAGATGTCTTTTTGTACCTCCGCCGCTATGCTAGGCGGCAATGTTCGGGTGGGACTGGAAGACTCGCTTTATCTTGGTAAAGGCGAATTGGCGAAAAGTAACGCGGATCAAGTGGCTAAAATCAGACGCATCATTGAGGATTTATCCATTGAGGTCGCAACGCCCCAAGAAGCAAGGCAAAGGCTCGGCCTCAAAGGCGGCGACCAGACAAATTTCTAATCACAAAGGAGGCTGATTAACGCCTTCCACCTTAAAAGGGGCTCAATCATCATGACAAATTGGAGCAATAAAACCGCTCTTGTGACAGGCGGAAGCCGCGGCATTGGGGCGGCGATGGTGGCAAGCCTTTCAGGACTTGGCGTCAAAGTCATGACCTGTGGCAGAGATGCTAGCCCGCCTCAGGATTTGCCCAAAGGCGTGATTTGGGTTTCGGCGGATGTCGCCAAAGAAGAGGGTGTTTCTCGGCTAAGAGAAGCCATGGATCGCTTTGGCGGAAAACTCGATATTCTGGTCAATAACGCTGGCGTACAGGTTGAAAAAACTGTTGCTGAAAGCAGTGATGAGGATTGGGATATGGTGATGGGGGTGAATGCCAAAGCGGTGTTTCAGCTGTGTCGGCATTTCATCCCTGTGATGATCGCGTCTGGTGGTGGCAGTATTATCAATATTGGTTCGATTAGCGGCCATTTTTCAGACCCGTCCATGGCACTTTATAATGCGTCAAAGGCCTTTGTTCATGGGCTGACACGCTCTATTGCGGTTGATCATGGGGCCGATGGCATCAGATGCAATGCGATCTGTCCGGGGTGGATTATGACGGGCATGGCGGATGCCGCCTTTGCTTTGGCAAAAGACCCGGTAAAAGCAGAACACGATGCCCGGTCGCGGCACGCGGTTGGCCGTTTTGGTCAGCCTGATGACATTGCCAAGGCCATGGTTTTTCTTGCTTCAGATGAGGCCGCTTTTATGACTGGCCAAACCTTAACTGTTGATGGCGGCTTAACCGCCGCCTCGCCTATCCGTCCGGAATTGTATTAGTTGCTTTCGGTTTATCAGACTCATAATAGGAAATCAGATGACTCTCGCTTTTGATCATGTTGCTGTTCTGGGAACAGGGGTAATTGGTGCTAGTTGGGCTAGCCTCTTTCTGGCAAAAGGATATCGGGTCAATGCCTATGATCCAGCGGCCGATGCTGAACAGAACACCCGATCCTATATCCAAACCGCCTGGACACAGTTGCAAGAATTAGGACAAGTATCCGCAGATTTTGATCCCAAGCGGTTAAGGTTTTTTGACACCCCTGAAGAAGCGGTTAAAGGGGTACAATTTGTGCAAGAAAATGTGCCTGAAAAACTGCCCATCAAAACGGAATTGTATTCGCGCATTGAGGCAGGCCTCGCGCCAAACGCGGTGCTGGCAACAAGTACCTCAGGGTTGCTGATTAAGGATTTGCAAAAGGGATTTCGCGACCCTTCGCGCTTTTTGCTGGGGCATCCTTTCAACCCCCCTCATCTCATCCCTCTGGTTGAATTGCTAGGCAATGATTTAACCGATGAGGCGGCAATCACCCTTGCCAAAGAGTTTTATGAAACTTGCGGCAAAGTGACTATTCGCGTGCATAAAGAGGTGCCAGCCCATGTCGCTAATCGTTTGCAGGCGGCGGTCTGGCGTGAGGCCATATCTCTTGCCGCAGAGGGTGTGGCCTCAGTTGAGGATATCGACAAAGCCATGACCGCAGGGCCGGGGCTTCGCTGGTCGGTGATGGGGCCGCATATGCTCTTTGGTCTTGGCAGTGGCGGCGGCGGCATAGGTGAGTTTTGCGCGCGCTATGGCGACAGTTTTCACAGATGGTGGGACAGTCTTGGTTCGGTTCAACTTAACCCCGAGACCATCAAAACGCTTGTTGAAGGACTGAAAGCCGAAGAAAAGGGCAGGGATTTTGCCAACCTCGCTCAAGAGCGTGACTGTAAACTTATCGCTGTGCTAAAGGCTCTGGATAAAGCGTCAGGATCATAACCCTGCATCGTTAGGGGATAGCTAATCCGCCACTGCCGAGGGGTAACACCCCAAGGCTAACAGGGCAGACCTTAGGGCAGATTTGATTTCGCTATTTGTGGTTTTGCTGGTGATATAAGGCAGGCCCATGCGTTCTTTTGTCCATCCAAGCACGACTAATTTATCCGTTTTGTCTTCATAGGCTCGTGCTAAAGCCCATGACCGGCAATCAATCGCCGCCACATCCGCCTCACCATGTATCACAGCCTTAACCGAGGCGCGGTGGCTTCCGGTTTCTAGAGTGTTTTGTGATAATGGGATCTGCTGGTCGCTTAAATCTTCGGCAAGGGCAATGAACCCCGAAAGGGAATCCCTGTCATTATAGGCAAAGCGCTTACCGTCAAACAACCCGGCAAAGTCACTGGCAGATGGTGTTTTTGGGGGATCAGCACGCTCACCTTGGCACGCAATAATAGCTGAGCGGTAATATGGGCCGCGCCCCCCTTGGAAGTCGCTATAATCTGGCTGTGCCAAAATCTCTACCTCATTGGCTAAGCCTAATGCCAACACCCCCCAACAGCTCTGGGAAAACACCAAATCGGCATCTTGCCAATGTGAAAGGATGTTAAGCCCAGAGGTTTCTTTTAGCTGGTCTGGCAGGGGAAGATCAGGATGAATGGCTAGGGCAAATGTGCGTAATTGTTCCCAAAAATGGTGATTGGCATTCTTGATTTCTGGCCAGTCATACATGGGAAGGCTTGCGTGCATGATGTTAAGTGCTGTTATCTAACATTGGGTGGACCACAGGTTCTTTTGGCTTAAAGCCATAGGCCTTCCATAATTCAAAATAGTTTTTATAGACATAGCCGTCATTTCTTTTCTGCCATTTTTCACGATCCTTTTTATACAATGCTGGCAATTTATACCATGGTTCCATCGGGTGACAGTGGTGTACCACATGCAAATTGTTGTTAAGAAAAAGCCATGAAAGGGGGCTGTGTTCAACAATAATCGTCCGCCCTTCTGGGGTTTCGTGCCAACGATGTTCGGCAAAACTTCGCAATGACATTAGCGAAAGGGCAGGCCAACATACCCCAAGCAAATACACCCAAAACGGAATCCCCATCAGATAAAGACAATATAAAACTATGGCGCAAGGGGGCAAATGCAAAAGCCAGCCTAACCAAATTGCGGATGACGGCTTAGACATCTTTCTAATATCGCTAGTGATAAACGCCAATGCGGATAAAATCGGGCCAAAAATCAAACGGCCAGCCATACTGTTATTCACCCGAAGAAGCTGTTTGACAGGATATGGCATAGGCTTGAACTGCCACCAGGCAAGATAATAGCTTTCAGGGTCTTCAAAGGGGTCTGTAATAAAGGTATTGCGATGATGCAAAAGATGGGTTTGCCGATAACGCCGATAGGGATAAATCAACGATAAAGGAAAACAGACTAAGGCTTCGTTGATAAGGCGGTTCTTGGTGGGGTGGCCGTGAATCGCCTCATGGGTGAGGGAGGAATGCAACGCCGATAATATCACCATAATGCAAAGTGTTAAAAGAGGCGATATAGGGTAAAGCCAAAACCCAACAATCAGCCATAGCGCATAACAAAGAATGATGACAGTAATGGTCGGCCACTCTAAGCGCATAAATTACTAGCTCCGAAATTCAACCCTCATTTTTGGTTATCCTTAAATTCAATTGTTGTCGAGGCAAATTTTCATCCCTTTTTCAGAGCAAGAATTCGCCTGAACATCCATCGGAATGAAGGGCAGGGGGGAAGCCCTTAAGCCTATGGATGAAGCCCATCGATGAAGCCTATGGATGAAGCGCCATAACAACCGCAACCAATGGCGGCCATGGCCTTTATTTTCTTGATTTACTAAGGGCGAGGTTTGCGACAAGATAACCGCGGATATGCAACGCGTAAGGAAAAGCCAAAAGCCATAAAGGAAACGATATCATGATGCCAGTTGATGCAACCTTGATTGATGATTTTCATCGTGATGGTTATGTAATGTTGCCTGAGGCAATCACCAAGGATCAGCTTAGCCGCTTAACCTCAATCCTTGATCAATGGGTTGAAGATTCTTGTGCTCATGCCGCCCCTTATGGGGAAACCATAGACAAGCGCCCAAGATTTGATATTCAGCCTGACACCCATTCCCCCAAAACCCCGGCCCTAAGGCGCGTAGCATCACCTGTGGAGATC
>JALRFL010000080.1 GCA_023259875.1 Alphaproteobacteria bacterium | reverse complement strand
TCAGGAATATCTTCAAGGGCAAGCATCAAAAAATGACCGATTTGCGGGGCACCATGCAAATGAAACTCCGCATAATCTTCACCCGTTGGCGTAGCCGGTGCCGGAAACCATGCCGCCATACCCCGATCAATGATATGACCTTCGCCATCACGCATCGCGGTATAGGTCATTTTCCTTGGTTCCGGCAGATGTGAACAAAGCGTCTTAACCGCAAGGGAGGTTTGAGAGCCAGACAGACGAATAATCTGTAGCGCGGCTTTGCCGGGGGGCGTCGCTAGAGCAAAAATGGTTTCGTCTTGATCATGCATTCGCTATGCCTCATACTAGCAGTTATGGGTTTGGCCCTTTGATGTGACCGCATTAGGCCGTGCTATATCAAAACACTGAGAAAAGGCCATGTTTATAAAAACAGAATCCACAGATTTCGGCTTGATTACCATGACTTCAGATGGTGATGCCATTACAAATCTGACTTGGGTGGAAGAAAAATCAACCCCTGATCACTCCAACGCCATTCTTGATCAAGCTTTTGCGGAAATCAAAGAATACGCTATGGGGGCGCGGAAAGCCTTTACCGTGCCCGTTTCCCTCGAATCATGTAGCCAACCTCTTAAACGCTGGCTTGAAGTGTTACGGTCTGTTCCCTATGGCACAACAGTAAGCTACGCCGAATTAGCGAAAATGGCAAAACAGCCCAAAGCGCCACGCAGCGCAGGTTCGGCTTGTGCGCGCAATCCGATCCCTATTATCTATCCTTGCCATAGGGTAACCCGAAGCGGTGGGAAGCTTGGGAACTTTGGGGCAATCAGAAATCTATCCCCAAAGGATCAGAAAAACCTTAACATTAAAGCGAAATTGATTGCCCATGAACATACCCATCTTTAGGGGGCGCAACATCGGTTGAAATCGCTATCGGTGATAAAGGGGTCTGGCAGAACAGCGATTATTGGTTCATGGATTGGAAGAAATCTTCGTTGCTCTTGGTTTGCTTGAGCTTATCAATGAGGAATTCCATACCATCAACCTGACCCATCGGCATGAGAATACGGCGAAGAATCCACATCTTTGCCAAGGTGTCTTTGTCAATCAACAATTCTTCTTTACGCGTGCCAGAACGGGTAATATCAATCGCAGGGAAAACCCGCTTATCAGAAAGCTTACGATCAAGAATAACCTCAGAGTTGCCAGTGCCTTTGAACTCTTCAAATATCACCTCATCCATACGGCTTCCGGTTTCGATCAATGCTGTGGCAATAATCGTTAAAGAGCCGCCCTCCTCGATATTTCTGGCCGCACCAAAAAACCGCTTTGGGCGCTGTAGGGCATTGGCATCAACACCGCCAGTCAACACCTTACCCGATGATGGCACAACCGTATTATAGGCTCTCGCCAGACGCGTGATGCTGTCCAAGAGAATCACAACATCGCGTTTATGTTCTACCAGACGCTTTGCTTTTTCAATGACCATATCCGTGACTTGGACATGGCGAGTTGCGGGTTCGTCAAAGGTTGAGGAAATGACCTCACCATTAACCGACCGCTGCATATCGGTTACTTCTTCTGGACGTTCATCAATCAGCAAAACGATCAAATACACCTCAGGGTGATTGGTAGAAATCGCATGCGCAATGGATTGAAGCATCATGGTCTTACCCGTTCTGGGTGGCGCCACGATTAAGCCACGCTGGCCTTTACCCATAGGGGAAACCAGATCAATCACCCGGGGAATATAATCCTTGCTATCAGGTGAGAACGGCAATTCCAGATTCAGTTTTTCTTCAGGATAAAGCGGTGTCAGATTGTCAAAATTGATGCGTTGGCGCACCGCGCTTGGGTCTTCGAAATTAACCTGCTCAACTTTCAAAAGCGCAAAATAACGCTCACCTTCTTGGGGCGCGCGGATTTGCCCGTCAACTGTATCACCAGTGCGCAGGCTAAAACGGCGCACCTGACTTGGTGAGACATAAATATCATCAGGGCCTGGCAAATAATTAGATTCGGGCGAACGCAGAAAACCAAAGCCATCGGCCAGCACCTCAAGCACGCCGCCGCCATAGATAGGGACATCATCTTCGGCAAGTTGCTTTAGGATTGCAAACATCATATCCTGTTTGCGTAAAGTCGAGGCGTTCTCTATCTCGAGCTCTTCCGCATAGGACAGCAATTCTGCTGGGGTTTTTTTCTTAAGATCTTGGAGATTCATGAAAGGGAAAAAACAGATATGTTTTTCTTATAAAGGACAGTAATTAAAAAAAACTATATATGAATTTCAGATAATGTCAATAAATCTTGTTAAAAAGGCTGTATGACCACCATGATGACAATAATGATCATCAACACCGTCGGAACTTCGTTCCAAACCCGATAATAACGATCAGAGCGGTTTGCCCTTCCCTCGGCAAAAGCCTTTCGCATCACGGCAAACTTCCCGTGCACACCAGCCAGCAATAAAACCGATGCTAATTTGATATGAAACCACCCTTGTGAGAGCAAATCCGGGTTGAGCAAAACCATCCAAAACCCAAACAAGAAACTAGCAATCATCGCAGGGTTCATGATTGCCTTCAGCAAACGCCGCTCCATTAATTGAAAGGTTATATCCCTGGCGGAACCTGTTTCAACCATAGCATGATAAACATAAAGCCGCGGCAGATATAGCAATCCTGCCATCCAAGAGATAATAGCCAAAATATGAAGAGCTTTGATCCAAAGATACATCATGCGCTATTCTTTCTTTTCTGGCGCAAGTGGCGCATCAGCTGATCAACATGATCAAGTGGTGTAAACTGGCCTATGCCGTGACCTAAATTAAAGATATGGGGGCGTTTTGCAAACGCCGCACAAATGGCGTCTGCCGATGCTAGCATAGCGTCACCACCCGTTTCCACCGCTAAAGGGTCAAGATTGCCCTGAACCACAACATCGCGCGGCAAATGGGCATCAAGCCATTCCGCCGAAACCGTATGATCAACAGCTAGCACATTACATCCTGTAACATGGACATAATCATCAAAGCCATCAGACAGGCCTTTAGGGAAGGCGATAATCGGGTGATCAATACCGTTTGCCCTTACCCCAGCAATAATTCTGGCCACAGGTTCTATGATAAACCGCTTTCGCAAATAAGACGGAACAACACCTGCCCAACTGTCAAAAATCATTAAAATATCTGCCCCTGCCTCGGCTTTCATCACCAGCAGATCAATGGAATGGTCAACCAGAGTTGTGATCAGAACATCATAAGCGGCTGGGTCTTGCCAAAGCCATTTTCGCGCAAGGGAAAAATCACGGCTGCTGCCGCCTTCCATCATATAGGTTGATACTGTCCACGGCGCGCCACAAAAACCGATTAAGGCTTTATCACGATCTAGGTCAGCTCTCGTTTTTCGCACAGCGTCAGCAACCGGAGTCAACCGTGATATGATAAGCTGACGATCAAGCGAGGTTAAAGCATCAGGTGATGGCAACGGGTCAAGCAATGGCCCTACCCCTGTTTGGAAACGAACATTTCTATCCATTGCCCATGGAATCATTAAAATATCTGAAAAAATAATAGCGGCATCAAAACCATAGCGTGTAATAGGCTGTAAAGTCGCTTCACTAGCCTTATCACTATCCAGACAATAACTGATAAAATCCGTCGTTGTTTCACGCAAAGCGCGATATTCTGGCAAATACCGACCTGCTTGGCGCATAAACCAGATGGGCATTTCCGAGGTATCGCCATGAATGGTTTTTAAAATACGCATAAATCTATCCATTAATAATATTTATATATGTATATAAAGGTGATTGTTGTTGTTGCCCACCGGGAAAACGGGATTCCCAAGGAGTTTTATGACGATCCCCAGAATTATCCCAAGTGCTAATTTGGATGATCTTGTTGAAATTGAAGTTGATATCTCTGATGGAATTCCGATGTATTCATTGTTGGGGTTACCAGATGCGGCGCTGCAAGAATCTCGAGATCGAGTTCGAGCGGCGATATCTAATTGCAATGAGGTGTGGCCTAACCGAAAGGTT
>JALRFL010000223.1 GCA_023259875.1 Alphaproteobacteria bacterium | reverse complement strand
ACAACCGATGGCTATTCTATGATTAACCCGATGGCCTTGATTGAGTTCAACACCATTGAGGGGCCATTTGTTGATCCGGCCATTCGGCGTGCGATCTCAACGGCGATTGATCGGCGTTTCATGATTGATACGATCTTCTTTGGTTATGGAAAGCCAGCAACAAGTGCGTTGAGTAGTAATTACAAGGCTACTAATTTGCATGCAGCTATGCCAAATTATCCTGAAAATGGTGATGTTGCCGCAGCTAATGCAATGCTTGATGCAGCAGGGTATAAAAAAGATGCTAATGGTGTGCGGATGCGCGCTGTTCTGGATATCATTCCTTACGGTGAAGACTGGCGCCGAGCTGGTGAGTATATCAAGCAAGTAATGGGAGATATAGGGATTGAAGTCGAATTGCGTTATGAAGATGTTCCAACTTGGTTGAAGCGTGTTTATCATAATTATGACTTCGAAATGAACGTCAATTATTTCTATCAGTTGCCTGACCCTGTTCTTGGTGTTCATCGTCACTATGGGACAAATCAAATCCGTCAAGGAACCCATTTTGTGAACTCATCACGTTACAGCAATCCTGATCTTGATGCGTTGCTAGACTCTGGTTCTAAAGAACCAGATGCCGCTAAGCGGACAGCAACATATAAAGAGATTCAGGAAATTCTGGCTCAAGATATGCCTGTTGTTAACCTGTTTGAGCTTGAGTTCCTGACCGTCTACAACACTCAGCTCAAAGGGGCTTATGGCTCTGCGATGGGTGCGTATGGCTCGTTCAGAGAAGCGTGGCTTGACGACTAAATCTTTTGGGATCGTGCCGGTATCATACTGGCGCGATCCTCTTTTCTTTATAGATTTTAATTTCATGGTTTCCATCAGTTATGACGCGATCCAGCAAAATCTTTAAATTTGTTTTAAAACGATTGCTTCAGGGTATTCCGATTATTCTGGCTATTGTTGTTATCAATTTCTTTTTATTAAATTTAGCCGATGGTGACGCGGTTGATGTCTTGGCAGGTGAGGCGGGATCAGCGACACCAGAATACATGGCAGAATTAAGAGCCAAATTTGGTCTTGATCAACCGCTTCCTGTTCAGCTTATGGTGTATTTGAAGAATGTGGTCATGCTTGATTTGGGATATTCTTTCCGTCATGACATGCCTGTTAGCGAGCTGATTGTTGATCGGTTCTGGCCTACGGCTTTACTGATGGTTAGCACCATTTTATTAGCGGTTGGTTTTGGTATCTTGCTTGGTCTTCTGGCCGCAATGCGCCTTAACACATGGAAAGATGCCGTGATCACCGTTTTCGCGCTTATTACCTATGCGACCCCATTATTCTGGGTGGGTTTAATGATGATTGTTGTGTTTTCGCTTAATCTGGGATGGTTTCCAACAAGTGGGATGGAAAATGTGGCCGCCTTTTACGAAGGCTGGGACCGGGTAAAAGATATCGCGGTTCATCTTGTCCTGCCCACCATCACTTTATCTCTTTTCTATCTTGCGCTTTACACACGAATGATGCGCGCATCAATGCTAGAGCAATATGGTCAGGATTATGTGATAACAGCACGGGCAAAAGGCTTAACAGAACGGCGCATTACCTTTGTTCATGTGTTGCGCAATGCGTTATTGCCGGTGGTCACGATGGCAGGTGTTCAGGTTGGGGCATTGATCGGGGGATCGGTGATTGTTGAATCGGTATTCGCATGGCCGGGACTTGGGATGCTGGCTTTTGAATCGCTATTTGCGCGTGACCTTAATCTGTTGCTTGGTATTTTTCTCTTATCTTCTGCTCTTGTGATCGTAGTGAATTTGATCGTTGATATCATTTATAGCCTGCTTGATCCAAGAATAGAGGTGTCCTGATCATGCGAGATTTCTGGAACCGATATAAGCGAAACCGCTCGGCTGTCTTTGGGCTAGTGGTGATCCTCCTTGTCATACTTATGGCGGCGACCGCCGATTGGCTCTATGCGTTTGACCCTTTTAGGCTTGCGGGAAAACCCTTGTCGTCTCCGGGCACAAATGGCTTTTTGCTAGGAAGCGATTCCCTTGGCCGTGATGTTGCCGCAGGCATTGTTCATGGGGCTAAGACCAGCCTTTTGATCGGGCTTGTTGCCACATTAGTTGCGGTGTTTATAGGAATTTTATTTGGCGCTCTTGCTGGCTATTACGGGGGGCAGATTGATAATATTCTGATGCGGGTGACAGAAATTTTTCAGACCATTCCATCGTTTATTTTTGCCATTCTTCTGGTTGCGATATTAAAGCCCTCTATTTACAGCGTCGTTATCGCTATTTCGGTGGTATCATGGCCGGGCGTCGCCAGATTGGTACGAGGCGAGTTTTTATCCCTTAAAAACAGAGAGTTTGTGCAAGCTTGCCACACTCTGGGCATGAGCGATTTGCGCATCATGTTGCGCGAAATTCTACCAAATTGTTTAAGCCCAATTATTGTTATTGGCTCCCTCATGATTGCAACAGCAATTTTGATCGAAAGTGGTTTGTCTTTTTTAGGTTTGGGTGACCCTAATATCATGAGTTGGGGTTTTCAAATTGGGGCAGGTCGGACCATGCTGCGATCAGCTTGGTGGGTATGTACTTTCCCCGGTGTTGCTATCCTGATAACGGTTTTAGCAATTAATCTGGTTGGCGAAGGCTTGAATGACGCACTAAACCCTAGGTTAAGAGAAAGAAATTGAAACAAAAACTTCTTGATATTGCTGACCTTTATATTGAACTGCCTAAAGGGGCGGATCGCCAATACGCTATTCAGAGAGTTAACCTTGAGCTGAAACAAGGCGAAACGCTATGCGTTGTTGGCGAGAGTGGGTCCGGAAAGTCGCTAACGGCGCGGGCGATTATGGGGCTTTTACCGCAACCTCATGTGCGTGTCTCAAATGGCGAGATCATATTTAACAACGAAGATATCACCAAGGTCAGTTATGAGCGTCTGAGGGATTTACGCGGTAGTGAAATCTCCATGATTTTTCAAGAGCCGATGACGGCTCTTAATCCGGTGATGTCCATCGGCGCCCAAATTGATGAGATTTTTCGCTATCATG
>JALRFL010000034.1 GCA_023259875.1 Alphaproteobacteria bacterium | reverse complement strand
GAGCTGCGTGAGCAATGTCCATGGGATCGCAAGCAAACTTTCCAGACGCTTCGTACATTGACCATCGAAGAGACCTATGAATTGGGAGATGCAATTCTGGCAGAAAATGTGGATGAAATCAAAGAGGAGATACGCCCATGGCACCCAAATATGATTTTGACCTTATCACCATTGGCGGCGGCTCTGGGGGTGTCAGGGCTAGCCGCATTGCGGCTGGTCATGGGGCAAGGGTGGCGGTAGTAGAAGAAGACCGTCTGGGCGGCACTTGTGTGTTAAGGGGCTGTGTGCCGAAAAAGTTATTGGTGTTCGGGTCAAGTATCGCCGCTGATATTGAAGATGCGGCAGGCTTTGGTTGGACAATCGAAGGGGCGCATCACGACTGGTCTCGCCTGATTAAAGCCAAGCGCAAAGAATTGGATCGGCTGGCAGGGATTTATCAGGGGTTGATGGATCAAGCCGGGGTCACGGTTCTGTCTGGCAAGGGTAGGTTGGCTGGCCCACATGAAGTTGAGGTTGATGGCAATATCTGGACGGCAGAACGCATTTTGATTGCCGTGGGGGGCTGGCCTTATGTTCCGGATATCCCGGGGCTTCGTGATCATGCCATCACCTCAAACGAAGCGCTTGATCTTGACGCGAGGCCAGATGAGATTGTGATTTTTGGCAGTGGCTATATCGCGGTTGAGTTTGCCGGGATATTTGCAGGTTTCGGTAGCAAAACACATTTGGTGTTTCGCGCGGATAAAGCTTTGCGCGGCTTTGATGAAGATATGCGCGATGGCCTGATGGCGGCTATGGCTCAGCGCGGTGTTCATATTCATGCTGGCGCCAGCATTGCCAGCGTTGATGAGGCTTCGGGCAAAAAACAGGTGACCTTGGATAACGGCACTTGCCTTAATGTGGATGCGGTGATGGCGGCGACGGGACGGATGCCTAATACCGCACAACTGGGGCTTGAGGCGCTTAAGGTCGCTTGCGCGAAAAATGGTGCTATTCTTGTTGACGCTGATGGGCAAAGCTCTTTGCCCTCACTTTATGCCATTGGGGATGTTACCGACCGTGTCAATCTGACCCCTGTTGCCATTGCCGAAGGGCATATTTTTGCGGATAAGTTTTACGGCAATATGACACGGCGACCCATTTCCTACGATCACATTGCCTCTGCGGTGTTTAGCCAGCCGCCCTTGGCCAGCATTGGGCTTACCGAAGCGGCGGCAAAGGCCAAGGGGCACAGCTTTTCGGTCTATCAATCTGGATTTAGGGCAATGAAAAACACTATTTCCGGGCGACAGGAAAAAACCGTAATGAAGCTGATCGTGGATAACGCTGATGATCGCATTTTGGGGGCGCATATGTTGGGGCCTGATGCCCCTGAAATTATTCAAGGCATTGCGATTGCGATTGTCGCAGGGGCGACTAAGGCAGATTTTGATGCCACGATTGGTATACACCCCACCGCCGCTGAGGAGTTTGTCACCATGCGGACACCGCGTGCCTAATTCCGTGAGAATTTCGACAAGCACGAGGCACAAATGGCATAGGATGCTAACCATTTGTCAAATCATGATAAATCCTGTTATGATAAGGGATATGATTTTTAATGAGGAATGTTATGGGCTGGACACCTAATTCTTGGCGAAAACACCCTATTGTTCAGGTGCCGGAATATACCGACCAGAACAAGCTAAAAGCCGTGGAAACCCAGATGGCTGGTTTGCCCCCACTTGTCTTTGCCGGTGAGGTGATTGCCCTGCGCCAAAGGTTGGGTGATGTTGCGTTGGGCAAAGCCTTTTTGCTTCAGGGCGGCGATTGCGCGGAAAGTTTTGATGATTTCAGCGCAAACCGCATTCGTGACACATTCCGCCTGTTTTTGCAGATGGCGGTGGTATTGACCTTTGGGGCATCCATGCCTGTGATCAAGGTTGGCCGGATCGCTGGACAATTCGCTAAACCCCGATCATCCCCGACCGAAGTCATAGACGGGGTGGAATTGCCGAGTTATCGGGGCGATATGGTCAATGGTAACGCCTTTACTGAGGCAGATCGCGTGCCTGACCCTGATCGTTTGCTGAAAGGGTATCACCAATCTTCTGCGACGCTGAATTTGTTGCGTGCCTTTGCGACTGGTGGCCTTGCGGATTTAGAAAAGGTTCATGGCTGGACACTGGATTTTATCGCTGGATCAGAGCAAGCCAGCCGATATGAACAACTTGCCAGCCGAATTGATGATTGTCTTAATTTCATGCGCGCTTGCGGCATTTCTAGTAGTACATCACGGGCTCTGCGTGAGACAGAGTTTTTCACCAGCCATGAAGCTTTGTTGCTTAATTACGAAGAAGCGTTTACCCGCAAAGATACTCTGACGGGTGAGGGGGGGCATTTTTCCACCTCAGCGCATATGCTATGGATTGGGGATCGCACACGCCAGATTGACGGCGCTCATGTTGAGTTTATGCGCGGCATCCGCAATCCTATCGGCATGAAATGTGGCCCAAGCATGGACAAGGATGATTTGTTGCGCTTGATTGAAACCCTTAATCCAGAAAATATCCCCGGTAAGCTGACGCTGATCAGCCGCATGGGCGCGGATAAGGTGGGCGAACATTTGCCGCCTCTGCTTGAGGCGGTAAAACAGTCGGGATATCATGTGGTGTGGTGCTGTGATCCTATGCATGGCAATACGGTTAAGGCGTCCTCTGGCTATAAAACGCGCCGCGTGCAAGATGTTCTCCAAGAGGTGATCGGTTTCTTTAAGGCACATGATAGGGTTGGCACGCATCCGGGCGGCATCCATTTTGAGATGACAGGATCGGATGTGACCGAATGTGTCGGCGGTGATGTGCAAGCGGTATCCGAAGAATCGCTATCAGACCGGTATCACACTTTCTGTGACCCAAGGCTTAACGCCAATCAATCGTTGGAATTGGCCTTTTTGATTGCGGATCTGTTGCAAAAGCGCCGTGAGGGCGGAAATATTCTGGCCAAAGCGTCTTAAAACTCTGCCATTTTCACAATATGAATTGATGGAGCAATCCAATGGGAACCTCGCCATTTCCGGGACCATTACCTGACCAGCTTCCACGCCTCGCTGACAGTTATTTTCTGCGAAGCAAGGCGGTGGTTGAACAACATGGTGATGTGACGGTAACTTACGCGATTTTTATGCGCCGGCCGGTGCTATCCGCCCCGGATATGGCTATCAATTGGCTTAAGGCTATGATGGCGCATCGCCAGCAAGAGGTAAAAATTGATCTTCGTCACCCCGAAGGCAGTTGGGTTGGGGCAGGTCAGCCGATTTGCTATATCACGGGATCATTAGCTAATCTGGTGGATTTAGAAACCGTGTTTCTGCAACGCATTGGCGCGGCATCAGTTGCGGCTTATAATGCCCATGCTATGTGCAGCACGCTTCCTAATGTGGCTTTTCTTGCTATGGACGCGCGGCATTGTGCCGGAACGGATATGGCGGAATTGATGGCTTATGGGGCATCGGTTGGCTCAAAAGTGGCACAAAAGAAAGACCATGCTGTTGGCTTTATTGGCTCATCCACTGATCATACCGCGCCCTTTTTCGGCGCGACGCGTGGACGCGGAACAATGCCTCATGCGCTTATTGGTTATGCTGGCTCAACCCTTGAGGCGGCACAGCTCTATCGGCAAACTTTCCCAAATGAACCCTTAACGGTATTGGTTGATTATTTTGGCAAGGAAATTACCGACAGTCTTGCCGTTGCGGATGCGTTTCGTGATATGGCGGCGGCTGGGCAATTATCTGTTCGTCTTGATACCCATGGTGGCCGCTATTGTGAGGGGCTGGATGTGCAAGAATCCTACGCCGTTCTTGACCGCAATAAGCCAGAGGCTATTCGTGCTTATCGCACGGATGGGGAATTAAAAAACCTTATTGGAACAGGGGTGTCTGCCGCCGCGACATGGCATTTAAGAGAACAGCTCAACAAACATGGCTTTGATCAGGTCAAAATTGTTTGTTCAAGTGGATTTGGGCCTGAAAAATGCCGTGTCTTTGCCTTGGCGGATGCTCCGGTTAATCTGATAGGAAGCGGATCATATTTGCCTAACCAATGGTCTGAAACTTATGCCACCGCTGATATTATCTCTTATGATGGGGTTAGCCGTGTGAAAAAGGGGCGTGAGTTCCTGATTCCCTAGGAATGGTTTTGTCTTTGCCAGCCTTTGTCTTTCCTGCTAGGAAACCGTTATGACAATACGCTTGATCTGTGCTGTTGCCCAACTTAATCCGCTACTTGGTGCAATAGATGAAAATATGCAGAAACTGATCAAAGCGCGGCAAGAGGCCGCCGCGCAAAAGGCAGATATTATGCTAACCCCAGAAATGGTGTTAACCGGCTATCAGCTTGATGATCTGGTGTTGGTCGAAGGCTTTCTGGAAAAGGTAGAAAAGGCTGTGGAAACCTTGACGGCGTTGACCGGTGATGGTGGCCCAGCCATCATCCTAGGGACACCGCGCCGCCACGCAGGAAAGATTTATAACTCGGTTTATGTGCTGGATGCAGGGGTGGTGGTCGCAGTTCGCGATAAAACCCGATTGCCTATTGGCAGTGTTTTTGATGATCCGCGTAACTTTGCCCATGGGCCTATGCCTGAACCGGTGGTGTTGCGCGGCGTTTCTCTTGGTCTGCCTATTTGTGAAGATTTGTGGCATGAAGATGTCGTTCGGCATATTTCATCTCAGGGCGCAGAGGTTATTTTATCCCCGAATGGCTCGCCTTTTGAAATTGGTAAAACTGATCTTCGGATACAAACCGCTGTCGCGCGGTCCAGTGAAAACCAAATCCCCGTGGTCTATGCCAATCTGGTTGGTGGGCAAGATGATGTTGTTTTTGATGGCGCGTCTTTTGCGGTTAACCCCGGCGGAAAATTAGGCTGTCATTTGCCGGCTTTTGTCGAAACGGTCACGATGATCGAATTGATCAAACATGGTGAGGCATGGTCAATAACAGGGCCAGTGGTCAAACCCGAAGAAGGATTGGCCGCGATCTGGCGCATGGTTGTTCTGGGAATAAGGGATTATGTGCAAAAAAACGGATTTGAGCGCGTTATTCTAGGGCTATCAGGCGGAATTGATTCCGCCATTGTGGCGGTGATGGCGGTTGACGCTTTGGGTGCGGATCAGGTCGAGGCGGTGATGATGCCATCCCCTTATACCAGCCAAGACAGCCTTGATGACGCCGCCGAATTGGCAAAGCGGTTAGGGATTCGCCTAGATCAGATCAACATCGGTGATGCCATGGATGCCGCCCATGTGGTGCTGGCGGATAGTTTTGATCGTGGCAACGCGGATCTCGCCAAAGAAAACTTACAGTCACGGCTTCGCGGTATGATGTTAATGTCAATTTCCAATACCACTGGGGCCTTGGTGCTGACCACAGGGAATAAATCAGAATACGCCACGGGTTACGCCACGCTTTATGGTGATATGTGTGGGGCTTATGCCCCATTGATTGATATCTGGAAAACCATGGTGTTTGACCTGTCAGAATGGCGCAATGCGCATTTGCCCAGAGGCGTGCTTGGCCCAGAAGGTGAGGTCATGCCAAAGCGGATCATAACCAAGCCGCCATCCGCGGAATTGCGCCCTGATCAAAAAGATAGCGACAGTTTGCCCGACTATCCTGTGCTAGATGCGGTTATGCGTGGATTGGTCGAAGACATGGCATCACCTGAACAGCTGATCAAAAAAGGATTTGATGCTGATATTGTGCGGCGTTGTGCGATTTTGCTAAAACGCGCAGAATATAAGCGTAGACAAGCCGCGCCTGGCCCGAAATTGACCAAACGGGCGTTTTATAGGGATCGGCGTTTTCCTATTACTTCTGCCTATGACGGCACAGGAGAGTTATAATGGTTTCCCCATTAGTGCGTTTTGCCCCTAGTCCAACAGGGCATCTTCATGTTGGTAATATGCGAACAGCATTGGTCAATTATCTTTTTGCCCGAGCCCATCAGGGGCGTTTTATGTTGCGCATTGATGATACGGATGATGAACGCTCTGATGCGGCCTATGAGGCTAGCATCCGGTTTGATCTGAAATGGATGGGGATGCATTGGGATTGTGAAGATCGGCAATCCTCGCGGCTTGATCATTATCACGCAGGCTTAGAACGGCTTTTGAAATCAGGCCGGGCTTATCCTTGTTTTGAAACCCAAGAAGAATTGTCGTTAAAGCGGAAATCACAGCTTTCAGCTGGGCGTCCTCCGGTTTATGACCGATCCGCGCTTAAACTGTCGGATGATGAAATTGAAAGCCGTAAAGCTAAAGGTGAGGTGCCGCATTATCGGTTTTTGCTTAATCATGACACCACAACTTGGCAGGATATGGTGCGAGGTGAGCAGTCAATCCAAATGTCCAGCCTGTCTGATCCTGTGATCTTACGGGCAGATGGCCGATTTATTTATACCCTCGCCTCGGTCATTGATGATGGCGATCATGGCATCACCCATATCTTGCGCGGCGAAGATCACACCACCAATTCTGCGGCTCAAATTCAACTGTTTGAGGCCTTAGGTTATGCTGTGCCTGAAATGGGGCATTTTGCGCTATTGGCTGGCGCGGATGGGGAAGGGCTATCCAAGCGGATTGGCTCGCTTTCCATTGCCAGTCTTAGGGATGAAGGGATTGAGGCCATGGCCATTGCCAGTTTACTGGCACGCATAGGCACCTCTGATCCCGTCGAAACCCGGGCACATATGGATGATTTGGTGAAAGGCTTTGATATCTCGCGTTTTGGCCGGGCAACGCCGCGCTTTGACCCAGAACAGTTGCGCCAAATTAACGGCAAGGTCTTGGCAGAGTTTTCTTTTGATCAAGTCAAAGATCGCTTAGAGGGGGTAAAAGACGGCGCCCTCATTTGGGATGCGGTGAAAGGGAATATCGCCAATCTATCTGATGTCGAGCAATGGGCGACCATTATTCATGAGGCGATTACCCCTGTGATTTCTGATCCAGCGATGATGGCGGCGGCAATCACGGCGATGGATCATTTTGCGGATCAGGATATTGACGGTGATTTCTGGGGGCATTGGACCAAGCAAATTATGCAGGATACTGGCCTCAAGGGTAAGGCCGTGTTCATGCCGCTTCGTCAGGCCTTAACAGGCCGTCAATCTGGGCCTGAAATGGCCATGCTTTTGCCTCTGATAGGGCGTGAGCGGATTGTCGGCAGGCTAAAGGGTGAGGCCTGCTAATGTCCCCTTTGCCGCTTCGTTTTCATAATACGCTTAGCCGTCATAAAGATCACTTCACCCCGATTGATCCCGCCACGTTGCACCATTCGCCCGTCCCGTTCACTTTGACATTCAAGACATA
>JALRFL010000109.1 GCA_023259875.1 Alphaproteobacteria bacterium | reverse complement strand
ATAGCCATATTCATAAAACTGATCGGCGGCATCTTCTGCGGTTGGATCAGGCCGGTCGATCAGGCTGGCATCGCCCAAATAGATAAATTCGGCCGCGTCGCGCGGGCCTAGAAGTGGGTGGTTGATAATCATGAAAAATCTCCTGCGCGCGCTCTGGTGCAAAGCTCGAGCGCGGGTAAGAAAGGAAAGCGGTATTGCGGGTCTATAATCCTGTCAGGTTCAACGTTTCGGTGCTGGGGTCAGTGTAAATTGGGTTGCGAGCCTTGGCCCTTTTCATCGATCAAATGGCCGCGCTTGAACCGGTCAAGGCGCAGTTCTGTTGCAACAGGGTGGGGGGCATCAGTCGCGAGCAAATGGGCATAGCATAAGCCACTGGCCGGGGTGGCTTTAAACCCGCCATAGCACCAACCGCCATTGAAATAGAGCCCGTCAATATGGGTTTTGTCGATAAAGGGGGAGCCGTCCATAGACATGTCCATAATGCCGCCCCAGCTGCGCAACAAACGCGCCCGCCCGATCATTGGCATGATTGCCATTCCGCCCTCAGCCACATCTTCAACCACCGGTAAATTGCCGCGCTGGGCATAGCTGTTATAGCCGTCGATATCACCGCCAAACACTAAGCCGCCTTTATCCGATTGGCTAATATAAAAATGCCCAGCCCCATAGGTGATCACACCCGGGATCAACGGCTTTAACCCTTCAGAAACAAAGGCCTGTAAAACATGGCTTTCAATCGGCAGGCGCATCCCTGCGCTTGCCATCACTTTGCCTGTTGATCCCGCAACGGCAACGCCGGTTTTCTTGGACAGGATACGGCCGCGATTAGTGTCAACGCCGACACATGTTCCGCCATTCATGACAAATCCAGTGACTTCACAATTTTGGATAATATCAACCCCAAGCCGATCCGCGGCACGCGCGTAACCCCATGCCACCGCATCATGGCGGACACTGCCGCCGCGCTTTTGCATCAAGCCGCCTTTAATAGGGAAACGGGCGTTATCAAAATTAAGGAAAGGGCATATCCGGCGCAAGTCATCTTCATTCAGAATATCGGCATCCGCGCCATGTAAAATCATGCTGTTGCCACGGCGAACCGCGGCATCACGCTGGGCATCAGAATGAAACAGATTAATGATGCCGCGCTGTGAGACCATGGCATTATAATTTACGCTTTGCTCCAACCCTTCCCATAATTTAAGGGATAACTCGTAAAACGCCTCATTCCCCGGCAACAGGTAATTGGAACGAATGATGGTGGTGTTACGGCCAACATTGCCGCCCCCGATCCAGCCCTTTTCCAAGACAGCGATATTGGTCATGCCATGTTCAGACGCAAGGTAATAGGCTGTGGCAAGGCCATGGCCGCCGCCGCCGATAATAATCGCATCGTAAGATGGCTTCGGCTCAGGGTCACGCCACGCTTGTGGCCAATCTTGATTCCCTTTTAGCCCTTGCCGCAAAATTGACCAAATTGAATAACGCATGAATGAAATTCTTTCTAATTTTGCAATATCTTATTAGAACCTTTCCACAAGCCAAGCGATTTTTGCTCATGCGACAAAATATCCTTCAAATGGGACATGCTGGAAAACTATTGTCAAAATCCGCAAAATAAGGAAACATAATCCCATTAAGGGGATGAACAACATTGGTAGGTTTATTCTGGCCTCATGCGGCATAAGGGAGATGACTATGGCTGTTGCAGAAATAAAAGAAAGCCGGCGGAATATTGAACATTATGAAGAGCGGGTTGATCTGGCCGCGGCCTTCAGATGGTCGGTAAAACTCAACTGGCACGAAGCGGTTGCCAATCATTTCTCGCTTGCGATCAATGATGACGGCACACAGTTTCTCATGAATCCAAGAAATCGTCATTTTGCTCGGATTAAGGCCAGCGATATGATTTTGCTGGACTCAAACAATCCACCAGCGGCGGATTCGCCTGATGCGCCTGATCCGACCGCTTGGGGTCTGCATGGGTCTATCCATCGGCATTGTGCTCATGCCCGATGTGTGCTTCATGTGCATTCTGTTTATGCAACGGTTTTGGCTTCGCTCAAAGATAGCAATATTTTGCCAATAGATCAGAACACGGCGATCTTTTATGAACGTTATGTTATTGATGACAATTATGGGGGTTTGGCCTTTGAGGAAGAAGGTGAGCGTTGTGCCACTATGCTCAAGGACCCATCCAAACAGGTCATGATTATGGGCAATCACGGGGTGTTGGTGATCGGGAATACCGTCGCGGATGCCTTTAATCGGCTGTATTATTTTGAACGCGCTGCCGAAACTTATATCAAGGCGCTTCAAACAGGGCAGCCTCTCCGCGTCTTATCGCATGAGATTGCAAGCAAGACCGCCGCCGAACTCGAAGCGTATCCAGACCAAGCGCATCATCATTTTGACGAGCTGAAGGCGCTTCTTGATGAGGAACGCTCCGATTATCGGAACTAGAGGCCGTTCTTTGCCTCTAGAATTTGCCAGCGAAGCGATCCATTAGGCGTGAACTCAAAAGCCGTTTTGCCGCCGCCATAATTTTTGTCGCCTTGGTAATCCGATACCGGATGCGTGGTCGGGACGCGGTGGCGGCGTGCCATACCGCGCGAGTAACGGCATCGGGCATCAGCTCAAACAGGTCTTTTTTGGGATCAGGATCGCTTAATCTGGGGATTAAGGCGTTTTCATAAAAGGATTTGTTTTTGGTGTCTTTCCATTTGATCCATTTTTGGAATTGCACATAGGCGTTTTCACGAATTTTTGTCCGGATTGGCCCCGGTTCAACGAGAATCAGATGAATATTTGTATTTGCTAATTCTATGCGCATGGTGTCGGTTAACCCTTCCAGCGCGAATTTTGTGGCGTTATATGCGCCGCGAACACGCATAGCGGCAAACCCCAAAACCGAAGAGTTTTGAATAATTCGGCCTTTTCCTTGGGCGTGCATCAGGGGCAGAATCTGGCGCGTTAATTCATGCCAGCCAAAAAAATTGGCCTCAAAGATTTGCCGCAAGGCAGGGGTTGGTAAATCCTCCACCAGTGCCGGTATGCCATAAGCACCATTATTAAACAGCACATCTATCCTGCCGTTTGTTAGGGTCTTCAGCGTTGGGATAACGGCATCCAAACTGGCTTGATCTTCATAATCAAGGACAAAGCTCGTCATCCCTTCGGCGCGTATACGCTCAACATCCTTGGGCTTGCGGCAGGTGGCAATCACATGCCAGCCCTTTTGGTGAAAAAAACGGGCACTATCCAGCCCTATTCCACTTGAACTGCCTGTGATGAGAATAACAGGGCGATCATCTTCTGGGGTTTGTTGGGGCGCTTGTTTGGTTACAGTCATTTCCAATTCCTTTCACTTTCGGTATATAACGATAGAAATCCAATCCTGACCACCACTAATTAAAAAAACAGATCAACCACAAAGGGCAAGATATGAGCATAGCGCGTTCAGAGGAGAAATTTGGAGTTGATGAAATCCTCAGGATTTATGAACATTTGCGGCCGGTGATGCCAGAAATGCCAGCAGGTGAAGGGGCAAGGGCAGCACGGCTTCGTGATGTGCTAGACCGATTTGATGCTTTGTTTCTTGATGGGTTTGGGGTGCTGAATATCGGCCCTGACGCCATCACAGGTGCGCTAGAATTGCTAAGCATGGCAGAAGAAAGGCAGATGCCTGTGTTGGTGGTAACCAATAGCGCCACACAAAACGAAATAAGTATTGGCAATAAATATGCTGGGATGGGGTTGCCCATTATCCCATCGCAGGTGGTATCAAGCCGCGCTGCCTTGACCCATTGGCTTGCTCATAATCGACCAAAGGAATGGCAACGCATTGGTGTTGTTGACAACCTAGCGGCAGATATCGCAGTTGAGGGGATCATTCAATACCGGCTTCACCATAACGACCGCGGCCCATGGCAGGAATGTGACGCGATTGCCGTGATGGGGGCAACACAATGGAATGAAGACTGGCACGAAGCTCTGGCCGAAACTGCCGCCAAGCATTGCCCTGTTCTGATTGCTAATCCTGATGTTGGTGCGCCTCATCCCGATCGATACAGCCGAGAGCCGGGCTATCTGGCATGGCGGTTAATCCAAGAAAATCAAGCGGTGGTGCAATGGTTTGGTAAGCCGCACCCGACGCATTTTGAATTGGCCATGCAAAGGCTGGAAGAAACCTATCATCAGCCTATGTCTAATAGAAAGCGGATTGCTATGGTCGGGGACAGTCTGCACACCGATATTTTAGGCGGCGCGGCGGCTGGACTTTCTACGGTTCTGATTACGGGTCACGGATTGTTCCGTGATGGCGGTGCGGATGCGGCGATTGCCACATCGGGGATTGTGCCTGATCTGATTGTTGATACGGTCTAACCGTGAAAGGGAGTAAGTGTTGTCTGATCATGTCGCTGAAACTAGCACAAAGGATATCGCCAAAGGCTGGGTGCTAATTACTGGGGCGGCACGGCGCATCGGGCGCGGTCTGGCCTTGGCATTAGCATCTGATGGATGGAATATTCATCTGCATTATCACCATTCGAAAGACGAGGCCGAAACCACAGGCCATGAGATCATGGCCCTTGGCAGATTGGTACGCCTGCATCAGGCGAACCTTGCCGATGAGGCCGCTTGCCAACAGCTTATGGCATCATGCGCAGAACAAGGCTCTTTAGCTGCGTTGATTAACAGCGCATCAGGTTTTGACTATGATACCTCGCAGACCTTTTCCGCAAAGGGGATGGAACAGCATATGGCTATTAATATGATGGCTCCGGCAATTCTCATTCGTGATTTTGCAACGGCGGCGGAAAGTAAGGCAATTAAAGGGGCGGTGATTAACATCACAGATGCCAAGCTGGTAGGCCTTAATCCAGATTATTTCACTTATACCTTATCAAAAATGGCATTGGACGGGCTGACGCGACTTGCGGCACAGGCCTATGCGCCATGGCTTAGGGTCAATGCCATTGCCCCTGGCATCACCTTGCGATCGGGTGACCAGACTGAGGAAGAATACCGCCAAGCGCATCGCTTGAATCCGCTATCTTGTGGGGCAGAAGTTGAGGATATTGTTCGTGCGGCAAAAATGTTGCTGGACACACCTTCAATGACAGGCCATACCATTGTCATTGATGGGGGGCTCAATCTGCGGCCGCCTAATCGTGATGTGGCCTTTCTTGATGCACAGGAATAAATGATGACGGCTCCAATAACTCGCCGATCGGTGATAATGTCTGAAATTGAAGTGCTATGCTCCATTGGCCTGCATGATTTTGAAAAACAGGCGCGGCAAAGGGTATTGATTGATCTTGAAGTTGCCCTTGATCCAGCAAGAGAGCCATCATCCGATCAGGTTGAGGACACACTAGATTATGATGTCATCCGTGAGGGCGTTATTCGCATAGCCAGTGAGCGTCATCATGATCTGCAAGAAACCCTAGCGCGGCGAATTCTGGATTTTACCATGTCCTTAAAAGATGTGGTTGGGGTCACGGTGACAACCTCAAAGCCTGATGTCTATCCTGATTGTCGCGCGGTGTCTTATCGCATCAGCTCAGGGCAGATGTGATCCTCACCTTCTGGATGATGCATGGTGGGTGCGCTTACCCTCTAAAGTTATCTTTTCCGGTGCGCAGAGCGGTGAAAACCTCTATCGCGTCCGCCCCGTCACAGCCTAATGCTTTGGCTAGCATAGGATCATCCGCACAAAGAAAGGGATTAACCGCTTTCTCATCACCAAGCCGGACAGGCACGGTTGCCTTGCCTTGATCGGTTAGGGTTTTGATCTCAGCCAGTTTAGCGTCAAGCGAGGGCGCCTGCCAGCCGAGTTGGGCAACATAACGCGCATTACTGGCGGTGTATTCGTGACCACAACAAATTATGGTGGTGTCGGGCAATTGCCGTAGGGCGGCTAAGGATGTCCACATCTCTGTCATGCTGCCCTCAAACACGCGGCCACATCCCATGGAAAACAGCGTATCACCAACAAAAGCAACCCCATGATCACCAAAACAATCTGGCAAATAAAACGCCACATGACCGGTGGTATGCCCGGGGGTTTCAATCACTTGCGCGGAATAGCCAGCGATGGCCAACTGATCACCGCCAGCAACCATGCGCGTCATGCCATGGATACGCGCCTCTTCTGCCACAGGCCCTGTCAGGGGGATACCATAGCGTTCTGCCAGCGTTTTGTTTCCATTAATGTGGTCACCATGATGGTGCGTGTTGACAATCTCGGTCGGAGTTAGGCCATGTTCATCTAGCCACGCGATCACAGGCTCTGCCTCGCCCGGGTCAATGATAGCTAGCTCATGGCTAGACGGGTTCGCCAATAACCATATATAATTGTCATCAAGTGCCGCAATACGGGTAAGCTGGGCGAGTGAAGAAGAAGCATTAGCCATTGGTCGTTTCCTGTGTTTATGCACCTATAATGGATCATATCAAGCATAGCCGATACCATTGGAAAAGCAATATGGACAGCCTTGACGAAAATATGCTCTTTCAGTTTTATCGCTCGCCTCTGGGCAAGACGGTCAGGCGATTAGTCACGCGCCAACTGGAAAAGATATACACCCCCGGCGCATCATCGGATCATGACACGCGTGTCTCTGCTGGCATTGGCTATGCGCGGCCTTATATGAAATTACTCGCGCGGCACTCTGGGCATCAGATCATCTTGCAATTCAGCGGCTATCATTTGCGGTCTTGGCCCAAAGGCAAGCCCTCGCGTCTGGCAGAGGTAGATGAAACCAACATGCCGCTGTTGTCGTCCAGTCTGAATGATGTGTTGATGGTACACGGGCTTGAGGTGTCAGTGTCGCCAGTAGCACTGCTTGATGAAATTTGGCGGTTGCTTAAGGGCAGTGGCCGCCTTACCGCAGTTATTCCGCATCGGCGAGGGCTTTGGTCTAGTCAAGAGCACACGCCATTTGGTCATGGTCAGCCATTTAGCCCACGCCAGATTAGGCATTTGCTCGAAGATCGTGGCTTTCATGTTCATACCATCCGTTCGGCGCTGGTTTTGCCGCCCATAACACCAAGTTTATATTTACGCACCGCGCCTTTGATTGAACATCTTCCACATACCTTTGGTGGGGTTCTTGTTGTCGAAGCGGAAAAAATGATTTATTCGGTTAGACCACTAACACGGAAAGCATGGCAATTACGCTCAAAGGCAATAGCAAACTTGGCAAAGCCAAGCCCAAAGAGTAGGCATGAGGCAAAGCGATCATGAGCATATCTTCACAAACAGATCTGGATGATATCCGCCGAGAAATTGACCAGCTTGATCACACTTTACTGCGCTTAATCGAAGAGCGTCTGGCAATCGCGGCACGAGTAGCGGCGAGCAAAGGCGATGGGCCACATTTTCGCCCCGGCCGTGAGGCCATAATCTTAAGCCAACTTGCCCGTCAATCTAGCCTTGACCCTCTGAGGATTGAGGGGATTTGGCGACAGATTATGTCTGCTAACCTATCGCGGCAAAGTGTTATGCGGCTGGTGATATCTGATAAAGATCATGCCTTAATGCCAACGGTGAATTGGCGCTTTGGGCTAGAGACAGCCCCAATGGAAACAGCGGATCATGCAGACGCGCTGGCAATGCTTACGAAGAATGAAGCGGATTTAGCCATCTTACCGCATTGGGATAATCACACTGGCGGCTGGACAGGGGCTTGGCAAGATCATATAGGCGAAAAATCTGGTGTTTGGTTGGTGGCCACAGCGCCTTTTTTCCCAACCTCTACCCTCACCCCAACGGCCTTGTTTTCTCGGCATCGCCCCGATCCATCAGCACGAGATATCACGCTTCTATGGCAACAGGGGCAGTTTAGTGAAAAAACCGGTTATCATCTCGACCTTGATCACGCGGTTGGGGTCTTTCAAAAACCCTGAGTCTCTGTCATAAACCGATCATGTGCCGCGTTAAACCCAAATCAGCCCTTGAGCGCATTGCCCCCTACCGCCCAGATACATCTGGTGCAGTGAGCGCAAAT
>JALRFL010000032.1 GCA_023259875.1 Alphaproteobacteria bacterium | reverse complement strand
GGATCAATGATATCTGCCATGCGCAGAGCGCGGCGTGCTACCTTATCCTCATAAGCCGGGCCAATGCCGCGGCCAGTGGTACCAATCTTGCCCTTGGCGGCAATTGCCTCACGCACCTGATCTACCCGTTGGTGAACCGGCAGAATCATTACCGCAGACAAAGAAATCATCAGATTCTTGGGCGATACCTTAACCCCCTGACTGGTGATTTGGTCAATCTCGCGAATGAGGGCAGTGGGATCAATCACCACGCCATTGCCGATCACCGATATTTTCCCGGGACGCACAATGCCGGATGGCAACAGGCTGAGCTTAAACTCAACCCCATCAATGACCAGCGTATGACCCGCGTTATGGCCGCCTTGGAAACGAACAATCACATCTGCCCGTTCCGATAGCCAGTCCACAATCTTTCCTTTTCCCTCGTCCCCCCATTGGGAGCCAATGACGACAACATTTGTCATGTATCACCTGTTAGATTTTCTGAATGCCTTGTGATGTGTAAAAATGAGTTGCCCCTGCGGCCTCGGCCTCGCGCTGGCAGGCAGCTTGATCATCAGATGATGCCGCCCCCATGACCGCGTGATGCCCTGCCCGGGTTAATTCCACCAGAACGGTCAGCCCGTAATCCGCCGCCAGATAGATTTTTTCCGACTTATCCATGCTAGGCGTGGCCTGAAGCACGCGCTCGAGGTATAGCGTCACGCCAGTCGAAAGATCAGAATTGCCAGAGCCAGCCAGCGTGCGGTAACGCCCACCTCTGCCTAATTCCCCGCGAACCCCCGGGGTGAAAATCGAAAACCCAACGCCCTGATGATAATCAAAACCGCGCCGTTCCAATGGGTCTATGGTCAGGGCGATTTGGGGCATCGCCGCGGCAATCACCGCCGCAAGTTCAGCCAATTCCCCTAGCATCGCTTTTGCCATTTCCGGCAGATCAGATGGCAAATCCTTTAGCATCTGTGCCGCGTTTGCCATAGTGTTTAGCGGCAATTCCAACAACATTTGGATAAACTTCGCCTGGGGATGAGGAAGCCTTGCCGCCGCCGCGCTATCTTTACGGGATACCGCCTCACGCAGGGCGCGAAGCGTGGCGTCATCTTCCGATGCCTCATCCGCAAGCAGGACATCCAAAAGCCGCGGCACATTCAAATCCATAGACAGTTGCGAAATGCCAGCGCGAGATAGACTCTCAAGCGCGATAGTCGCTACTTCAGCGTCGTGATGAATGGTTGAGGCACCAATCAATTCCGCCCCGATCTGAACCAATTGGCGTTCAGGATTAACCGGATCAGGGTTAATCCGCAACACATGACCATAATAAGACAAGCGCAACGGACGCGGCAGATGCCCCATGCGGCTAGTGGCAATGCGAGCGATCTGGGCGGTCATATCTGACCGCAAGGCTAGCATGCGCCGTGTAACAGGGTCCATGAGCCGAAAGGTGTTATCTGCAAGCGCCGCCCCCGGCCCGTCTGCCAGCAAAGTATCCTCATATTCCACCAAAGGGGGGCTGACATCGGCATAACCAAAGCGGCTGAAACTGTCCATGATGGTGTTGATAATTTGCCGCCGCTTTAAGGTTTCTTCTGGCAGAACATCACCTAATCCATTGGGGAGTAGCGTTGTGTTTATGGTTGTTTTGCTGACCATTACCCTGCCTAGCGGAACTTTATCATGATTACCAATATGGACTACCTTACCTCGCGCGGAACTGCAACGGTTTTCCGGTCATCATCTGGGGTTAACCCCTCTGGCCTTTATGCCTGCAAGGCCTTTTCTAGCACCTCTTTTAAGGTGTCTGCCCATTTTTGCATGGTTTTATCATTGATGGCCTCAACCATGATCCGCAAAAGCGGTTCCGTGCCGGATGGCCGAATAACCACTCGCCCATCATGGCCAAGCTCGGCCTCGGCCTCGGCCATGGCAGAGGTGACCGTTTGATCCGCCATAGCGCGCGTCATCTGATCCTGATCTTCGGCCTTGATATTCACCAAAACCTGCGGCGTTTCGGTAAAACATTGCAAAGATTCGCTGGCTTTTTTTTCTGATTCCACCAACGCCGATAACATGACCAGACCTGTCATTAAGCCATCACCGGATGTGGCAAAATCAGTCATCAGAATATGCCCCGAAGGTTCACCCCCCAGATTGCATTTCTGCTGGCGTAGCGCATCAAGAATATAGCGGTCGCCAACTTGCGTGCGCATCAGACCGATCTTGCGTTCAGCCAGATATTGCCCTAACCCATGATTGGTCATTAAGGTGCCAATCACCTGATCGCCTTTAAGCTGGCCACGCGTCATCATCTGATTGGCAATCACCGCAAGGCATTGATCACCATTAATCAGATTGCCTTTTTCATCCGCCATAATCAGACGATCAGCATCGCCATCCAGCGAAAGTCCGACATCAGCCTGATGGGCAACCACGGCTTCTGCCATGGTCATTGGATGTACCGCCCCACAATTCTGATTAATGTTAAACCCATCAGGATCCACCGCCATGGGGATGACCTCAGCCCCTAATTCAAACAACACATCAGGCGCCGCCCGATAAGCCGCGCCATTGGCGCAATCCACAACCACCTTTAATCCGCCCAGCCGTAATTTTCGGGGGATAGCCGTTTTGACCTGTTCCACATAACGCCCAAGGCCATCCAGCATTCGCCGCGCCCGACCTAAATCCTGTGGTGCCGCCAAAGGAATATGTTCGCCCATAATCCCGGCAATAGTATCCTCAACATGATCAGGCAATTTATACCCATCAGGGCCAAACAGCTTAATGCCATTATCGTGATGGGGATTATGGCTTGCGGATATCATGACCCCTAAATCCGCGCGCAAAGTTCGGGTTAAATGTGCCACCGCCGGTGTTGGTAAAGGACCCAGCAAGCGCGTATCCATCCCAATAGAGGCAAAGCCAGCCTGTAACGCGGCCTCAACCATGTAACCTGATAGGCGGGTGTCTTTGCCTATCACAACCAGAGGCCGCTGACGCGCTGACCCCTGTTGCTGAGACATAAAATATCGCCCTGCGGCAAGCGCCAAGCGCACGATATTTTCTGCGGTCATAGGGCCTGTGTTAATCGTTGCCCGCACCCCATCGGTGCCAAAATAACGCGCCACGGTGACTCCTCTACATGATGCGGCTTGATCGTTGTCTATCCTATCATGCCGATCGGGTTTTGCCCATATCCCGTTACTGTTGATCCGCAAGCCGCATCGCCGCCGCCAAGGCCAAGGCCTGTGCGGTTTCGGCAACATCATGCACCCGAAACATTTGCACCCCTTGGGCATAACCAAGGGTGGCCAAGGCCAATGATCCGGGCAAGCGATCTTTGGCTTTTTCAGCTCTTGAAAAATGAGAAATGGTGGATTTGCGGCTAACCCCAAGCAATAATGGAACACCAAGGCCATGAAAAAGGGATAGCCACGCCATCAGCGTTAGATTGTGTTGTGGGGTTTTGCCAAAGCCAAAACCGATATCAACAGCGATATGGGAACGCGGCACGCCAGCGGCAGTGACCGCGGCAATCCGTTGTTCTAACCAATCATAAACATCTGAAGCCACAAAATCATAGCTTGGGTTTTTCTGCATTGACCCTGGCTCACCTTGCATATGCATGATGACCACCGGGCAAGACCACCGCGCCACTAACGCATCTGCGCCCTCATCACGCAATCCCCCCACATCATTGATCACGCTCGCCCCACTAGCCAATGCCTTTTCCATGACTTGCGTGTGTCTGGTATCCGCAGAAACGATATGCCCCGCCCCACTAAGATGTGAGATCACAGGCAAAATACGCGCGGTTTCTTCGGCATGGCTGACCTGTTCTGCCCCGGGGCGAGTGGATTCGCCGCCAATATCCAGAATATCCGCCCCAGCATCCGCCATGGCCATTCCGCCAGCGATAGCAGTATCAGCGTCAAAATGATCGCCACCATCTGAAA
>JALRFL010000245.1 GCA_023259875.1 Alphaproteobacteria bacterium | reverse complement strand
GTGATCGTGCCATCCGCGTGCACTCTTGCGGTTGCACGGCGTGAAGATAGGCAAAAGGTGTGAACGCTAACCGGCATACCGCCTGTGTGCGTGTATCCTACCTCAATATGGCAATCCACCACCATGGATGATCCCACAAATCCCATTGCCCCCATGCCGATAGAATTGCCAAGGGTTTTGAATTCGTCTTCTAGTTTGGCAATGCCCTCATCGGGATTGCGGTCACCAACCACGCGCAGGCAGGCGGCTTGTTTGCCAAGCTGCATACAAGTGTCTTTGGAGCCGCCAATCCCAACACCAACAATCGCAGGCTGGCAGGCCAATCCGCGCTTACCAAACGCAATCAAGGTATCAAGAAGAAACCGTTTTATGCCATCAATGCCATCACCCGGAAACAGCATCCGATAATCAGAGCCAAACAATCCGCCTTTATGCACGGTGGTGATATCAATCCAATCCGCATCAGGCTCAAAGCTCCATTCCACTTCAGGTGCGTTAATGCCAAGATTGTTGTTGTGTTCGGTACGCCATAACGGATGCACCCGATTAGGCCGCAGAGGCACATCATGGGTGGCCTTAGCAGTAGCGCGCCGCAAGGCGGCTTCCAATGCGACCATGCTGTTCACCTTAGCTTTATCTCCGACTTTGACATAATAGCGCGGCAATCCTGTATCCGCGCACATTGGCCGCCGATCTTCGCTTGCCGCCTCATAATTTTCCAGCATAGCAGACAGCACAAATGCCGACAGATCCCCTTTTTCGGCATCTACCATGCCTTTGATCCCTGTCAGGTAATCATCCGGGATATCAATAGCCGCTTTTTTCATAATCACATACGCGGCTTGTTCGATTTGCGTTTCGGTGATGGTCATAGCGATACTCCTCCCGCCACCATTGGCGTTGGCATTCCTGCCATATCCTCAATCAGGCTTTCACCCGGCTTAACGATACTGAAATCCACCGGTTCAAGATGTAATTCCAGCTGATCGCCTTTTGCATAGACCACTGTGTTTGCGCTTTCCTCTAGGGCACCGGTATCGGGAAAATCTTCACGGTAATGCGCCCCGCGTGAGTTTTCGCGCCCCATAGCGGCAAGGGCTATCACCTCAGATATTCGGGTTAATGATTTGAGATTAAGCCATTCATGCCATCCCATATGAAACGCCCGATGATCTCCACTAACCCCCATATCCATCAGGGCTTTGGTATATCCGGTCAAGGTTTTCATGCCGCGTTCAAGCCCGGCCGCGTCACGCATCACCCCAACATCATCCCACATGGTATGGGCAAGAGCCTCACGCAGGCCGTGCAGATCACCCGATGGTTTAGAAAACGGATATTCCGATTCTGCCACGGCCCGATCAATTTCTGTTTGATCCGCATCACGCCATGTCTTACGGCCTTTGACATAAGCGGCCATGCTATCGCCTGCGATACCGCCAAAGACGGTGGAGTTTGCAACCCCATTACCGCCAAGCCGGTTCGCACCATGAACGCCGCCGCAATCCTCGCCAGCCGCAAAGAGACCATCAATCTCGGTGCTGGTGTCTGCTGAAAAGCTAACGCCGCCCATCATATAATGCGCGGTGGGCACGACCTCTACCATGCCCCCTGCCAGATCAAAACCGCAATCTCGACAGCGTTTGACCATCCCGGGAAACCGCTCTGCCACATGATCAGGGCCAAGATGCGCCATTGAGATATAAACCCCTCCCATCGGCGTTGTCCGGCCTTCTCGCATTTCTTGGTAAATGCCGCGGCTAACAATATCACGCGTAGCGCGCTCACCTGCCTCGTGATAGCCAAACATAAACCGCTCACCATCGCCATTGACCAGATGCCCACCTGCTCCACGCAAGCCTTCTTCTAGAACTGTGCCTGTCATGCGTGTATCTGGCCCACCCAGCAATCCTGTGGGATGAAATTGCACCATTTCCATGTCACGCAAACCTAGCCCTAGATCCAATGCCATGTTCAGCCCATCACAGGTTTTATCTCCTGATGGCGTATGATAGCGATACATGGTTGGCCCAGCCCCAGTGGCAAGCAAAATGGCCTTGGCGGCAACATAACGATAACACCCACTGCGCATATCAATTAGCATTGCGCCAGCCAGACCAGACCCATCCGCGGCGCGAATAAGGCGAATGGCGCGATGCTCTTCTAGTTTATTCACTTGGGCGGCCCAGACCTTTTCCATCAATCGGTTGATAATCTCAATTCCGGTCAAATCTGATTTATGCACCGTGCGGTCAAAACTCTGTCCAGCGAATGCCTTTTGGTGAAGACTGCCGTCAGGGTTACGGTCAAAAAAACAGCCAACTTCGTTTTCCAGCTCATTGACTCGTTCCACCGCTTTTTCACAAAGCCGCCAGGCCAATTCCTGATTAGGTAACCATTTGCCGCCAACGATAGTATCCATGAAATGACGCTCAACGCTGTCACCGGCGGCTAGGGCAACATTGTACCCACCCTGAACCATTCGCGTGCAACCGCATTTTCCCACCAACCCTTTTACCGCAAGGGTTACATCAAGGTCAGGATTGGCCTGTTTGGCATGAAGCGCGGCAAATAGCCCTGCCCCACCTGTACCGATGATTAGGATATCGGTTTTGCCCGTTTCGATAGTCATGAGATCACCCCGTCAAGAAACAACCATCCTAAGGCCAGAGCAATAAGCCCAGCAAGGATCACCCAGCCTGACCGCAATCCGCCTTGATGCGGCCATGGTGCCCATTCCATCACCAGCACTCTTAACCCCAACAGCAAATGCAATGAGAACAACACCACCAGCACCCATTCCCCAAATTTCACCAAGGGTTGTTGGGTAAAGACCAGCATTTCATCCAATGCCGCCGCATCTTCTAGGCCTAATCCCAAGACAAGAAAATGAAACGGCAAAAAGCAAACTAAAGCCAGACCAGAGCACCGGTGCAACATAAAGGCTAAATAACTAAGGTTGATCCGAAATCCCGTCATGGCATGGCGGCCCCTGTTAAGGCCCAAACACCACGCAAGCCAAGACCAAGAAAGCCAAGACATAACAACACGCTGATTCGATTGGCCAGTTTGGGGGAAAACCGCAACCATTCCCCCATAATTTTACGAAGCCCCAAAGGCGCATGAATTGAAACCAAAACCACAAAGGCCGTATAGAACACCACCAACCAAGGCGAAGATTGCGTCCGTTCCAGAATACTAGCGGCGGTTAACTCAGACCGGGTGGCATAAAGAATGGTAGCCAGATGCCCGATGACCATTGGCAACATCAAGATCGCCGTCAGGCGTTGGAGCAGATATAACCGCATCTCAAACATAGGGTTAGACATCAGACCCCCCCAATAAGCTCATTAAGCTCATTTTCTTAAGCCCAGCGATGGAACGCGTTGGGCTTAATCCTATGGGACAAGCCGCCATGCAATTGCCTTGAGAGTGACAATTTCCGCAACCGCCATCCCCCATCGCCGCCGCCATGGTTTCTTTTTTTCTGCTATGGCGTTCATCATTCACCAATGACCAGGCTCGGTTAAGAGCGGCAGGGCCAAGATAGCTATCATTCCAACTGACCACATCACAGGCGGCGTGACACACACCACAATTAATACATTCAATCGCCGCGTCTGCCGCCTTTCGCCTTGGCGAGGAGGGATCAACCGCCACAGGGGCATCCCTTCTATCGCGCTCGCTTTCAAAAACATTGCCTGCCTTGCCCCATTTATCAATAAAGCCTGACATATCGGTGACCAAATCTTTGATGCGCGGCATATTGCGCAGCGGCGCAATCGTTACCACCCCTGATTTCAGCGACCGGATATGTGTCCGGCAGGTCCAGCGCGGCTTGCCATTGACCATCATGGCGCATGACCCACAAACACCCACGCGGCAGGCAAAACGATAACTTAAACTCTGATCCTGTGATCGCTGGACTTCGCTAACAACATCCAGCACTGTTTGATTTTCTCGCATGGGGACGGAAAAAGACTGATATTCGCCTTCATCAGCGCCGCGCCAGATGCGTACGGTTAAGTGTGGCATGAAAAAACCTAATATTGATATTTAATCAATATAATATCTTCTGGTTTAGTTTTTTCAAATAAAAACTTTAGCTATTTTTGAAATACCATCTTGCTTACCTATCCATTTAAGCAAAACAGCATTAAGGTTTCCCTATATGAGAGGTTGATGATCTAAAGACCAAATTTTTCCGCAAATGTGGGCAAAAGATCCCCCTCTGCCGGTGTGGCATGCCAGACCGCTCGCGCAATGGCTCGCGCCAGACACACCGCAGCAAAATGACCTAATGCCATCATCTCACTTTCCGGCAATGCCGGCTTAGCGCCAGTGCCAAGGGCAAATACCAGATCGCCATCAAATGGCGTATGGCTAGGCCAGATGGCGCGCGCCATACCATCATGCGCCGCTACCGCCATGCGCTTGCATTGCGCTTTGTCCAAGGTCGCATCAGTTGCCACAATGGCGATGGTGGTATTGCCATTCGCCGCTTGTTCCCCCGCATCACGGCGATTCATTTTTGAAGGGATTTCACCAATATCGATAAGGTTTGGCGATGGGCCAAAGCCGCCAAACTCCCCATCCATTTCATGATAGGCGGCCCAGAAATGCGGTGATCCCTGCTGAATGACTGACCCAAGCGAGTTCACCGCAACCAAGGCACCAATGCTAATGCCGCTTTCCAGAACAATCGAGGCAGAACCAAGACCACCTTTCAAATCGGCGGTTGTTGCCCCAAAACCTGCCCCCACCGAGCCCAAAGCAAAATCTCGCCCTTTGGCATGAAACGCCTTACCGCCAAGGTCAAACCAAGGGTTTTTAACCCAATTCTGATCACCGCCATTAAGCAAATCAAAAAGAATAGCCGCAGGAACAATCGGCACTTTAACACGGTCAACCGCAAGCCCACGATCCTCGGCGCGCAAGAGGGTTGCAACATGGGATGCCGCATCCAGACCGAATGCTGATCCGCCTGATAAAACCAAGGCGTCAACTTGGCTGACCAGTTTATCCGCCGCCAGCAAATCCGTCTCACGCGTGCCGGGCGCGCCGCCCATCACATGCACATTCGCGGTAAACGGCCGCTCACCGTATAAAACCGTACTGCCTGTTTTGACAGCATGATTTTCAGCATTACCAACCAAAATTCCATCGATATCAGTGATCAGATTGCGTTGACCTGCCCTGACCTTCATGGTGCTGATCTTCATGGGGGGCTCCTTTTCTGGCTAGGTGAAGGGCAGTTAGATACAGCGCCCACCATCAACTTCCATAGCAACGCCAGTGATCATAGATGACTCATCGGCACATAAAAACAGCGCGGCATTGCCCATATCCTTCGGCGTGGAAAAGCGGCCAATAGGGATTGTTGACAGAAACTTTGCGCGGATTTCCGGGGTGTCTTCGCCCATAAAACTCTTGAGCAAGGGGGTTTCGCCAGCAACCGGATTGAGTGCATTTACCCGAATGCCGTGTGGCGCCAGTTCAACCGCCATGCTTTTGGTGGCGGTAATCATCCATCCTTTGGTGGCATTATACCAGCTAAGATTTGGACGCGGCGAAACACCAGCGGTCGAGGCAATATTCAAGATCACTCCAGATTTTTGCCGCTTCATGATCGGCACAACATATTTGGCAGACAGATAAACTGATTTTGTATTTACCATCAAAACGCGATCAAACTCGTCTTCATCAACCTCTTCCATCGGTTGCGGCAGATGCGTGATGCCGGCATTATTCACAAAAATATCAATGCTGCCGTGATCATCCCTCACCGCGGCGACCAGCGCGGCCATTTCACTGGCGTTACTGACATCGACTTTTACCGCGGTGCCGTTGAGGCGATCGGCCAGCGCACGCGCCGCATCAAGATTAATATCAGCGATGACAACCTTTGCCCCTTCGCTGGCAAAGGCCTCGGCAATACCTGCGCCAAAGCCAGATGCCCCACCGGTGATAATTGCGGTTTTGTTATCTAGTCGCATTTCTCTCTCCCTACTGGCTGAGCCAAAGATCTGGCTCACCATTCCTATCCATGCAGTGCCGCCACTGTTTTGAGTGATGAGAACCCATAAAGGGCTTCAAACCCCTTCTCGCGGCCATGTCCGGAATGTCCAACACCGCCAAAAGGAAGTTCAACGCCACCGCCTGCACCATAATTATTGATGAAGACTTGGCCAGAACGCAAGCCGCGAGCAAGCCGCATCTGACGAGCGCCATCCTTGCTCCAGATTGATGCAACAAGCCCATATTTCGTGCCATTGGCGATCGCCAGTGCCTCATCCTCATCCTCAAAAGGCAGCAGCAATTGTACCGGGCCAAAAATCTCATCTTGGGCAAGTTCATGTGCCGGATCATCCCCTTTTAGAAGCACGGGCGGCTGATAATATCCCCCCTGATCCGCAGTCTCTGACAACTGCCCTTTAGCCAGAATTTCTAAATCCGCGCCGCGTTCCAGAAACCCTGCAACAATCGCCTGTTGGGTGGATGAAATTAACGGCCCAATATCCAAATCCTCCATCGCTGGCCCTGTTTTTAGCGCGGCATATCGCGCCGCCATCAGCGCGGCAACCTGATCAAAAATGGATCTTGCCACCAGAATTCGCGAGGACGCCGAACAGGTCTGTCCGGCATTCTGAACCCCTGCATTGACCAGAAACGGCAAGGCCTGCTCCAGATCCGCATCTTCAAAAACCAACTGCGGTGACTTGCCGCCAAGCTCCAAGGTCGCTGGAATAACATTCTGCGCCGCCGCCGTTTGCACCAGCCTGCCAGTGGCGACTGAACCGGTAAAGGAGATGTGATGAATATCTGGATGCGCTGATAAAGCGGCGCCGGCCTCATCACCAAGCCCCGGAACAATATTGAGAACACCATCTGGAAAACCAGCTTCGCTGGCCAGACTGCCTAGCGCCAAGGCGGTCAGGCAGGCTTGCTCTGCCGGTTTCAGCACCGTGCAATTTCCCATCGCTAACGCCGCCCCGACCGACCGCCCCAAAATCTGCATGGGATAATTCCACGGAACAATGTGACCTGTCACCCCGATTGGCTCACGCATGGTATAGACGGTATATCCGTCCAGATAGGGGATGGTCTCACCCATCACCTTATCCGCCGCGCCGCCATAAAATTCAAAATAGCGCGCCATCGCCAGCGCATCTGCTCGCGCTTGCTTTAACGGCTTTCCAACATCATGCGCCTCAATAATCGCCAGATCATCAGCACGCTCTAGGATTAAGTTAGATAGACGCAGCATCAAACGCCCGCGTTCGGCGGCGCTCAATCGGCTCCAAGGGCCGGACAAGGCCGCATTTGCCGAGGCTGTGGCGCGGTCAATATCATCAGCGTTACCGCGCGCGATTTTTGCCAGCACCGCCCCTGTTGACGGATCAAACAAATCCAGCGTTTTGCCCGAAGCCGAAGCTTGCCATTGACCATCAATGAACACCTTATCGGTTGGATACCACAGGTTTTGTAATCTCATGTTTCAATCCTCATCATTATGTGCTTTGTGAGCTGATCCAGTCAGCCGGAATTTGTGGGGTAAACTCAAGAAGCTGTTTGGTATAGTCATGGCGCGGCGCGACCAACACTTCGTTGGTTTCCCCGGATTCCAAAATCTGCCCATTCCGCATCACCAGCACGCGATCAGTAATTGCCCTTACCACCGACAAATCATGGCTGATAAACAAATATGATAATCCATGTGAGATCCGCAATTCAGCAAGCAAATCCAGTATCTGTGCGCGGATGGAAACATCAAGGGCAGAGACCGCCTCATCCAACAGGATTAATTTTGGCTTGATGACCAAGGCTCTTGCAATGGCGATGCGCTGACGCTGACCGCCGGAAAATTCATGGATATACTTGTGGCGATCGGTGCTGGATAGCCCCACCTCTTCCAGCGCTGCATCAATTCGTGAAACCAATTCTTTGCCGCGTGGCGCATCAGGAATGGCATGGAAAGGCTCGGCAATCAACCGGCCAACCTTATGGCGCGGATTGAAAGAACCATAGGGGTCTTGAAAAACAATCTGCTGCAAGCCAACCGGTGATGGAGACACTTTGCCATTTCGCCTTTTCGCCTCGGCAATGCTGGCGCTAGCGATGGTAGCGCCAGCAAGCTCAATACGGCCGGTGTCGATTGGCTGTAATCCCAGAATGGCTCTGGCCAAAGTGGATTTACCGCATCCGGATTCGCCAACAAGACCAACGCTCTCGCCTTCTCGTATTTGCAACGAAACATCTCTAACGGCCTCAAACTTAGCCGCTTTACCAAACAGTTTTGTTGATTTACCGCGATAGCTAATCCGCAGATTTTCAACCTTCAGTAAGGGGTCTCGCCGTTTCAGAGAGGGTTGAGTGGGACGGTAAGACGCCGCGGCAAACAGTTTTTTTGTATAGGGGTGGCGATGACCACGGAACAAGGGTTCGGTTGGCCCACTTTCCACAATAACGCCATTTTCCATAATGCTAACATGATCAGCCATATTGGCAAGCACGGCCAGATCATGCGAGATCAGCATAATCGACATGCCTTCCTTATCGACAAGATCGCGCAGCAATTCCAAAATTCCAGCTTGGGTGGTCACATCAAGTGCCGTGGTCGGTTCATCCGCGATCAGCAATGCTGGTTGCCAAGCAATGGCTTGAGCGATCATCACTCGTTGCCTCTGACCTCCTGACAATTCATGCGGATAGGTGTTCTTAGAAATGCGGCCACC
>JALRFL010000120.1 GCA_023259875.1 Alphaproteobacteria bacterium | reverse complement strand
TATTGAAGGACTTATCGGCGTTGCGGAACTGCATCAGGTTTAAGGACGCAAGGTTGCAGGCCGTGTCGTCAAGGAACATATATTCCGAGCAGGGGTTTGACGCATTGATTCGGCCACCTTCAGGGCAAGTATGCCATTCGTTGATGGTGGTGTCATATTGCAGACCCGGATCAGCGCAAGCCCAAGCGGCATGGGCAATCTTTTCCCATAATTCCTTGGCATTAATACGGTCGCTGACCTTACCGTCGGTGCGGCGGATAAGTTCCCATTCGCCATCATCAAGCACCTTTTGCAGGAAGTCATTGGTCACCCGAACCGAGTTGTTTGAGTTTTGACCAGCAACGGTCAAATAGGCCTCGGAATCCCAGTCGGTGTCATAAGTCTTAAAGGTGATTTCTGTGTAACCCTGCTGGGCAAACTGAATGACGCGCTGAATGTAATTTTCAGGAATCATCACTTTCCGTGCGGCGATAATCGCCTTTTTCAAGGCCAGATTGATTTTTGGATCAAAACGGTTTTCGCTTTCGCCTTCGGTGCAGGCTTTCATCACCGCGTTCATGTGCATGCTAGCGAGTTTTGAGCCTGTGACGAGAGCCGCAACTTTCTGTTCTTCAACGACTTTCCAGTCAACATAATCAACAATATCAGGATGGTCGATATCAACGGTCACCATTTTCGCAGCACGGCGTGTGGTGCCGCCCGATTTAATAGCACCAGCCGCCCGATCGCCAATGCGCAAAAAGCTCATCAAGCCGGAGGATTTGCCGCCACCTGCCAGAGGTTCGCTTGACCCCCGCAGTGAAGAAAAGTTTGTGCCTGTGCCTGAACCATATTTGAACAATCTCGCCTCACGCACCCACAGATCCATGATTCCGCCATCATTGACCAGATCATCTTTGATAGATTGGATAAAACAGGCATGAGGCTGAGGATGTTCATAAGCGGATTTCGACCGTGTCAGCTTGCCAGTTTCAAAATCCACATAATGATGCCCTTGTCCTGCACCATCAATGCCATACGCCCAATGCAGGCCAGTGTTAAACCATTGTGGGCTGTTTGGTGCCGCCATCTGGCGCGCCAGCATATAGCGCATTTCATCAAAATAGATGCGCGCGTCATCCTCGGATGAAAAATAGCCACCCCTCCAGCCCCAATATGTCCATGTGCCTGCCAAACGGTCATAAACCTGCTTAGCTGAGACCTCGCCGCCGTAACGCTGATCTTCGGGCAGGTCTTTGAGCGCGGCGTCATCGGCGACGGAACGCCACAACCATGACGGCACATTATTTTCTTCAACGCGCTTCAGTTTGGCCGGTACGCCAGCTTTACGAAAATATTTCTGCGCCAGAATATCGCTTGCCACTTGTGAAAACTCAGCAGGCACCTCAACATGTTCTGCCCGAAACACAATCGTCCCATCAGGGTTTTTGATTTCGCTTGTCACGTGTGTCCACGCAATGCTTTCATAGGGGCATTGGTCTGCTTTAGTAAAGTGGCGAGTCAATTTCATAATGTATACCTTTGTTTATCAATTATAAGATCAGCACAGAGCATATGATGTTCGGCGATTCGTTACGGATGATCTATATGTTGTAGTTAAGAGATAAATATCTACATGATCTTGGTGGTAGATAGCAATATCAAAATTTAGCCATATTTAAAAAAAACCACTTGACGAAAACTAAACCACCAGAATTCTGCGCCTCTCTACTTGGTCATTAATCCGATAGTTGCGAAGAAAAAAATCACACAACCATGGCGCGAAAAAACATTTCCGCCGCGCTTTGGCGTAAGAGACGCTTTTGCTGTCAACGCTTGTGGCTTGTGATAGGCAAAGATGACTTCAATCGTTGCGAGACAGGACAATATCCGCTATGGATATATGAAATTCGAATTTACAGAGACTGGTTTTTTATCATGCATTGGCTTTCACGGTTGAACATCAAACTTCGCTCAAAACGGGTTGGCAAGGATGAGTTTGGGAATTGTTATTACGAATCTCGTAAAACCCGTAACAATGGTCGCCCACGCCGGTATGTCATTTATAAAGGCACGCCAGAGGCAAGCAAGGTGCCTGCTGATTGGCATGGCTGGTTGCATTACACCGAAACAGATTTGCCACCCGAGGGTGGCTACGCCAAGCAAGCATGGCAATTGCCGCATCAACCAAACTTAACAGGGACGATTCACGCTTATCGTCCGGCAGGCCATCTGTTGCGATTGGGGCGCCGTCGCCAGGCGACTGGCGATTATCAACCGTGGAAGCCGGAGTAATCTGTCATGCGTAACACCATAGAAATGGTAATGGGCGCGGTGGTCTTGATCATTGCTGCCGCGTTTCTCTGGCTTGCGCTATCAATCACGAATTTTAAGCCTAAAGACACCATCACGGTTGAGGCGGTTTTCGGCAAGATTGGTGATCTTAAGGTTGGGGATGATGTGCGCATCTCCGGCATTTCTATAGGCAGTGTTTCTGCCACCCGACTTGATCCAGTTATCTTTGATGCTTATGTCGAAATGGCTATTGATCCTCTTTATGCTATCCCTGTTGATAGTGTTGTTCGCATCTCGTCAACGTCGCTTCTTGGCGGCAGTCATGTTGATGTAGTGCCTGGAAATTCTTCGGATATGATTATCGAAGGGCATGTGTTTTATAATACCCTTGACCCAATCAATCTGGCGGATTTGATTGGTAAAGCGGTGTTTACCAATGACCAAACAGGTGAGTAGCGTGCGTGGATTGGGTATCTATGTTCCCCTTCTAGCGTTTTTTATGTCTTTATCTGCCATGGTGTTTGATGCCGTTGCCGCAACGGCCAATCAAGGGGATTGGCGCAACGGGGAACGGGCAAGGCTGCAAACTCTTGATAAAATCACCGCGCGGATTTCTACCATTGATGTCCCCATTGGGGTGACAACCCGATTTGGCACATTGGAACTTTATGTCCATGCCTGTAATTTTCGCCCCCCCGATCAACCGCCGGATCACGCCGCTTTGATTGAAATACGGTCGGTGGATTATGATGGTAAGGTGACCGAAATGCCCATTTTCATGGGTTGGATGTTTGCCTCATCTCCGGCGATTAGTGGGCTTGAGCATCCTGTTTATGACATTACGGTGCTGTCTTGTAACAACTGATCAAGCATTGGCGCGGGATCATCATCTTGCGGAAATTGCGCAGATACCTTGAGGGCGGCTTTAAGGCGGTCATGAAAATCCTGCCTTGGGATTTCCACACACCCAAATTGCACCAGATGGGGGTTAATAAACTGGGTATCAAACAAGGTAAAACCGCCATGGCGAAGCCGAGCCATCAGATGCAACAACCCCAGTTTAGACGCATTACTGACACGGCTAAACATGCTCTCACCAAAAAACGCCCCAGCTAAAGCCACTCCATATATGCCGCCAACCAGCTGGGGTGAGGCCATATCCGTATCTTGCCAGACCTCTAGGGAATGGGCAAAACCAAGCCGGTGTAAAGCGCAGTAAAGCTGGCGAATTTGGGGGTTTATCCAAGTGTCTTGGCGTTGATCGGTAATTTCCCGGCATCCGTCAATAACCTCGGCAAACGCTTGATTAACCGTTACGCGCAAATGGGTACGTCGTATCAAGCGGCGCATGGAACGGCTAAGATGGGGTGGGTGAAGGGGGATAATACCGCGCTGTTTTGGATCAACAAAAAAGATGCGCTCATCATCATGGCTTTCGGCCATGGGGAAAACCCCTAGCGCATAGGATTTGATCAAGGTCTCAGGCGAATAATGATACATCCGCTCATTTTGCCGAGGATACAGAAAACAGGCAAGAGCCGTTATGATTTGCTGTTATCGGCGGTTTGGCTTGCCTCTAGATTTGGCAGGAATTTTTCTTCTAGCCAACGGATCGAATAATCCCCTGATGCGATATCGGCATCTTTAGCTAACAGACGGTGCAAATCCAGTGAAGTTGGCATAGGCGTAATGATGGTTTCATCCAGGGCGCGTTGCAATCGAGCCAGACAATGCGCCCGATCATCGCCATGCACAATGATCTTAGCAATCAGGCTGTCATAATCTGATGGGATGCGATAGCCAGAATAAAGAAAACTATCAACACGAACGCCGGGGCCGCCGGGGGCGTGAAAATCGCTCACCTTACCGGGGGTTGGCATAAATGTGGTGGGATGTTCTGCGTTAATGCGGCATTCAATGGCGTGACCGTTGAAATGAACATCTTCTTGCCGAAAGGATAAGGGCAGTCCGGCGGCAATGCGAATCTGTTCCACTACCAGATCAATGCCGGTAATCGCCTCAGTGATTGGGTGTTCAACCTGCAATCTCGTGTTCATCTCAATGAAAAAGAATTCCCCATTCTCATAGAGAAACTCCATCGTTCCAAGGCCAAGATATCCCATTGAACGGGTAGCATTAGCGGCGATACCGCCAATATGCGCACGCTCGTCAGGGGTCAGAACTGGCGAGGGTGCTTCTTCGAGCAATTTCTGATGGCGGCGCTGGACAGAACATTCGCGCTCACCAAGATGGGCGACATTTCCATGCGCATCGGCAATCACCTGAATCTCAATGTGCCGTGGATTGCCCAGATAGCGTTCCAAATACACAGTATCGTCACCAAAGGCGGCCTTTGCCTCACTTCGGGCAGAAGAAAACGCTTCTGATAAATCATCCTCGGAATTAGCCACTTTCATTCCGCGGCCACCACCACCAGAGGCAGCCTTGATCAGAACAGGATATCCTGTGCTTTTGGCAACGCGCTGGGCTTCGCTAAGATTGGCAATGGCGCCATCTGACCCCGGCACCAAGGGAAGGCCAGCCGCCGCGGCGGTGCGTTTTGCCTCCACCTTGTCGCCCATGGAAACGATATGCTCAATTCTAGGGCCGATAAAGGTTAAGCCATGGGCTTCGACAACGCCGGCAAAATCCGCATTTTCAGACAGAAACCCCACGCCGGGATGAATAGCCTCTGCGCCTGTAATGGTTGCGGCTGAAATCAAGGCTGGAATGTTAAGATAAGACTGGGCGGATGGTGCTTCACCAATACAGACGGATTCGTCTGCCAGCCGAACATGCATGGCGTCGGTATCTGCGGTGGAATGAACCGCGACCGTGGCAATGCCCATATCCTGACACGCCCGAAGCACACGCAACGCCACATCCCCGCGATTGGCAATCAGGATTTTCTTAAACATTGGCATATCCCTAATTTGATATTTCTTTATCGACTACAAAATCACGATCAGGGGTTCACCAAACTCAACCGGTTGGCCATCCTCAATCAGAATTCGGCTTACCACACCGGCCTTAGGTGCGGTGATGGGGTTCATCACTTTCATCGCTTCTATGATCAGCAAGGTTTGCCCTGCTTTAACATTATCGCCTTCTTTAACAAATACCGCCGCCCCGGGTTCGGGGGCCAGATATGCACGCCCCACCATGGGTGAGTTCACCGCATGGTCAAGATCGCTATCGGCTGTGGCGTCTTCTGATGGTGCTGCGGGTGCCGCCGCAGGGGAAGGCGCCGCGGCTGGGGCGGCTATGGGGGCAGGTGCCGCCATCATGGGGGCATGGCTTACCGATCCTGTTTTGGAAAGATGAACCGAAATCTTGTCATCCTCAAAGTCAATTTCGACTAAACCTGTGTCTTCCATGATTTGCGCCAATTCACGCACGAGTTGGGTTTTTTTAGCAATCTCATCAGAAGATTTGCGAGGTGTCTGGGCCATGTTGGTCGGGCTCCCTTTGGTTTGGCAGGTCGTTACCTTACGCTGATGATTGTAATTTGGATGCGGCGGCTTCAACCGCTAAGCGATAACTATCCGCCCCAAAGCCGCAGATCACGCCTGTGACAATATCAGACAGATAGGAATGGTGACGAAAAGTTTCGCGTGAAAAGGTGTTGCTAAGGTGGATTTCAATCTTGATCCCCTTAAACATTTGCATGGCGTCGCGAATAGCCACAGAAGTATGGGTAAAAGCGGCGGCGTTAATGATGATGGCATCAATCTGCTGGTGAACAGCATTTTGAATAGCCTCAACAATTTTATCTTCGGCATTGGACTGCATGAACTCAATCGTCATGCCATGCGGCTTGGCGGTGCTATGGCACAGCGCCTCAATATCAGCAAGGGTCGTACGGCCATAGATTTCAGGCTCACGCACGCCAAGCTGATTTAAGTTTGGGCCATTAATGACAAGCGCAGTATGTTGAGCCATGATTACCCTTAACAAAACTTATCTTCAATATTCACCACCTATAACAGGATCGCCTCGCTCTGTCACCTGATGACTGATCAGAGTTATGAGGCTTTGGCGTCAGCACGCGCTTTGGCTATGGCTTGTGTTAGCGCATCTTTTCCGATTGCACCGGGATAAATATCGCCGCCAATGATAAATGCAGGTGTGCCGTCAATGTTTAACTGCTGGCCCAGATCATAATTGCGGTTGAGCAAGGCCATCATCGGATCATTGTTCCGGCCATTGATAGAAAAGCTGGTGATTCCAGAAGTCGCGGCAAGGTCTTCGAGCATGGCATTGGTAATGCTTCCACGCCATTGCATGAGCATTTGATGCACATTTTCAAATTGTCCTGCTTCTGCGGCATGAAGCGCCAGCCGCGCGGCATCGACAGAACTTTCTGCCAGAATAGGGTATTCCTTGATCACTAAACGAATATTGCCATCCGTTTTGACGACCTCCATCACATCTGCAAAGGCGCGCTTGCAATAGCCGCAGTTATAGTCGCTGAACTCATAAATCGTGATATCCCCGTCTGGATTGCCAATGACGGTTTTATCATCACCAGCCCTGAGCAAATTGACCGCTTGCAGACGCGCGTTTTGATTGCGCTCAACATTAAGGGCGATAAGGGCTTTTTCAATCGCCTCAGGATTGGCGCTGATATAGGCCGCCATGCGTGCGTTAAGGTCATTGTCTTGATTTGTCCCTAGTGGCAAAGCCCGATCGATCAAAAACCCTAGAACAACGCCAATGACCAAGGCCAAGGCAAGGGGAAAATGTGATCGCAGACCAGTGTCACGGGTGTGTTTGTCTGTGCTTGTCATGTCATGCCTTTCTTTTGTATTTTCAAATTTAGCATATGCTGGCAAAGATGAGTTTCCTTTTATCAGTCTTTTCCCCTGGCTTCACCTGTTCTTATGATCATTGTTCAGCCTCAATAATCAGGTCAAGAGCCAGTTGCCGCTGAATGGGGTTAGAGTTTTCGCGGTCTCGTGCTCGTTCAGCCAGTTGTTTGGCAAGCGGATAGTTGCCTATCATAATGGCTCTTTCTGCTAATACCAAATCCGCGTCAGTGAGGCGTCCGGCGCGGCCATAGGTGATACCTAGCTGATGTTTGACAAATGCCCATTCGGGTTCAAGACGATTAGCCTCTTCTAAATAGGGAATGGCTTTGTTTAGGCTATCTTGATCCCCCATTGTCATCAGCGCTCGCCCAAGGGAAAGGAAAATCTGCCCTTTATTGGTGTCATGATTCAACCGCTCCAATGCGGCATGAAACGCATCAACAGCCTCTTGGGCGCGGCCAGCTGAAAGCAAAATTTCTCCTTTGAACTCTCGATAAAAAGGCTGATCAGGATTGGCGGCAATCAATTGGTCAACATGATTTAAGGCCTCTTTCAAATCGCTTAACCGAAAGGCGGCAATCGCCAGCCTAAAGCGATCCGAGGGGATATCCGGATTGGTGTTGATAAGTGTTTGTTCAGGGGGGTCTGTCCAAGCCTGAAGCTTTGCCTTGATGTGATGAAATTGAGCATTAATATCCGCAGGCGGCGGTTGATCAGAGGCAGGTTCAGATAGCGCATGATTGAGAAAAACCACACTGCGCTCCCTTGCGCCGGGATGTGTCTGGTAATATTTGGATTGTCGGGATTCAGGTAACAGGCGTTGTTTCGAAAGCCGCGCCATCAGATTTGCCATAGGACGCAAGGAATAGCCTTGGTCTTGCATCAACCGAATGGCCCATTCATCGGCTTCGGACTCGTCTTGCCGCGATTGTTTTAGGATAATGCGCTGGGTCTGATCCGTGCTACCAAGAACCGCCCCAACCGCGGCATCCCCATGACCAGAAGCGCTAAGCGCAAGGGCAGCAACTGCGCCAAAAACACTCGCCATCATGGCATTGTCCACGACCTCACCTCTGCCTTGAACATGACCTGAGGCCAGATGACCAATTTCATGCGCCAGAACGCCTGCGACTTCATAAATGGATTCGGCCTCAATCACTAAACCGCTATGCACAAAAATTGTATTTTCACCGGTCACAAAGGCATTATAGGTGGGACTGATAATAATACGGATTTGCAGTTGATCGGCATCCATGCCTGCGGCTGTGGCCATTGGACGCGCCAAGGCAAGCAGATGATCTTCAATTTCGGTATCACGAATCATGCTGGCTCTTGATGTCGCCGTGGTCACAGCGATGATCATGATGATCAAAGCCCAGACACGACCAAACGTGATCATGCGACTTATGGCTGATACGCCAGTGGATGAGACTTTACAAAAGGTCATGCTTACTATCTATATGGTTTAGCCATGGATGGCGATTACTATTGCATAGACTAATGGGCTAAACGTCTGTCCTAAATCTAATGATGAAGCAAAAGAAAGGTAAAATTATGGCACTCCGCGTCTCATCTCGGTCCGAGCTTCCTTCCTTTATGGTGATGGATGTTCTGGAAAAGGCTGAGCGTATGAAAGCAACCCCACAACCGTTGTTGCGGTTGGAAATGGGGCAGCCTTCTTCACCACCACCTAAGCCTGCGCTAGACGCAATGATGCGTCATATTCATGACACCAGCGCGCATGGCTATACCTTATCGCGTGGCACGATCGAATTGACCGAGGCCATCGCGCGGCATTATGGCCGGTGGTATGGTGTGGATGTCAAACCTGAACAGGTTTTGGTAACCGTGGGATCATCGCTTGGGTTTATGATGGTCTTTCTGACCTGCTTTGAAGCTGGCGATAAAATTGCCATGACCGCGCCGGGGTATTCGGCTTACCGTAATCTGATGCTTTCGGCATCGCTTGAACCTATGCTGGTGGAGTGCGCGGCAAAGCAGAACTGGCGTTTGACGGTTGAGACGCTAGAGGCTCTTGATCCCGTTCCTGATGGGTTGATTATTGCTAGCCCTGCCAATCCCACTGGTGTGGTTATGACAGGTGATGAGCTGGCAGAGATTTGCCGTTGGTGTGAGAAAAAGGGGGTTAGGCTGATCTCGGATGAGATTTATCACGGCATTGGTTTTGGTGACGCTGATCACTCGGCTCTGCAATATTCATCCTCTGCCATGGTCATGAACTCCTTTTCCAAATATTTTGCCATGACTGGTCACCGTCTGGGTTGGATTATTGCCCCTGACAACCTCGTTGATCCCCTTGATCGTCTGGCGCAGAATTGTTTCATCTCTGCCAACACCTTGTCCCAGATCGCTGGCGCGGCGGCGATGGATAACCCTGATAGTTATCGGGAAATGGATAGCCATGTGGCGCGGTATCGGGTCAATCGTGATCTGTTATTAGACCGCTTGCCAGAAAAATTTCTAGGGCGTTTTCCCTATCCGCAAGGTGGGTTTTATATTTATGCGGATATCAGCCAAGTTAGTAATGACAGTGTCGCCCTGACCGATATCTTCCTAAATGACCTTTATATTGCAACTACCCCCGGGGTAGATTTTGACGAGAAAAGAGGGCATCAGGCGATGCGCCTGTCGTTTGCAGGGTCAACCGAAGATATGGCCGAGGCGGCAACGCGGATCACGAATTGGGTGAATCAGAACACCTGATGGCTTTGCCTTAACCCTGTCATCCGGTGCAATCAACCAGATGACAGGTAAAGGGTTAGGGGTGGGGTTCACGCTATCAGGTCTGACATCCGTTCAGATTAGCGTGACCACCAGCCTTTCTTTTTTGTTTCTGTGCTAACGGTGCTGACATCCACCACTTGGATATCTGCGGAAACCGCCGCTTCACGCGTGGTATCCTCGGCGCTAGTGTCTTGCTTTTTGCGGCCGCGTTTTGGTTTGGCTGGCGCATCCGCTGTTTCGGTTTTGGTCTCAGCCTTATCGCTCTTTGCCTTAGGTTTTCTGCCTGGGGTTTTTTTGGTTGGCTCTGTTGACGATGCCCCAACTTCATCAGAATTGCCCTCATCAGAATTGGCCTCAACTTGGCTATCCTCAGAGGCCTTGGCGGATTGAGAGGCTTTCTTGGCATCAGATTTCGGGCTAGCTGCTTTGCGTCGCCGCGTTGGCTTAGGCTTTTCCTCTGTGCTTTGAGGATCATCAACCGCAGGGGCTTCAGTCGCCGCCACGGCTTCCTCATCAGATGCCGTCTCGGTGGCAGGCTTTTTGCCGCGCCGCCGCGCTGGCTTTTTCGCCGGCTTGCTCTCACCTTCTTTGGTTGAGGTGTTATCAGCAGAAACATCACTGGTCTGATCCGTTGGACTGGCCTCATCATCAGATGACGGGGCTGTGCCTTCGCCTTCGGTAACCGATGGCACGGCGCTTGCCTCAGCGTTGGTTTCGCCGTTCTGTTGGTCGCGGCGATTACGGTTTCTGCCGCCGCGCTTGCCGCGCCGCCGCCGCCGTTTTGGTTTATTCTCCTCATCCTCATCTTCATCAGATGATGCCGCTTGGGCATCATGATTGCCAGAGGCGTCTTGGGTGTCCTTTGTGTCTTGTTTGGTTTTCTTGCGATCAGGTTGCGACTGTTTTTCTGGCATCCCCTCAAAGCGAATATTCGGGGCCAAGAGGCTGTTATCCTGTTCAAGAATGATGCTCATCTGAAAGCGCGTTTCTAGCTCATTAATGGCATCACGCTTATGGTTGAGAATATAAAGCGCGACTTCTGATGCCATGGCAACGGTCAGTTTTGCTCTTGGCTTGCGAGCAACTTCACCTTCAATCTGATGAATCACGGCAAGCGCCGCGCTTTCCACTGATCGGATGCGTCCCGTGCCGTGGCAATGAGGGCAAAGATCAGAAACCGCTTCGCTAAGGCTAGGGCGTAGCCTTTGGCGAGACATTTCTAACAGGCCAAATTGGCTGATACTGCCAATTTGCACGCGCGCGCGATCATGCTTCAACGCCTCTTTTAATTTGCGCTCTACTGCGTTTTTGTTGCGCGAATAGTCCATATCAATGAAATCAATCACAACCAGCCCAGACAAATCACGCAGTTTGAGTTGGCGCGCAATTTCTACCGCCGCCTCAAGGTTTGTTTTCAGGGCAGTTTCTTCAATGTTGCGTTCACGGGTAGCCTTGCCAGAGTTCACATCAATCGCGACCAAAGCCTCGGTCTGGTTAAGGACAATATATCCACCAGATTTGAGCGTGACTTCGGGGTTATGCATTTCGGACAGCATATTTTCAACCTTATACGCCTGAAACAAATGGCTGACGGCGTCGGTGTGTTCTGTGACCTTTTTGACATGCGTTGGCATGAGGTTTTTCATATGAGCGCGCGCTGATTTATAGCCCTCTGCGCCTTCAACGACGATTTCTTCTACATCAGAGGTGTAATAGTCGCGTACCGCTCTTTTGATCAGATTGCCTTCTTCATAAATAATCGAAGGCGCCGAAGAGGCCATGGTCGTTTCGCGAATCTCGTTCCACTGGCGCATCAAGTAATTGTAATCACGGGTGATTTCGGCTTTGGTGCGCTTTGATCCGGCTGTCCTGACAATCACGGCCATGCCCGTTGGCACATCAAGCCCGTTGACAATGGTTTTGAGTTTTTTCCGATCACTGGCATCAGTGATTTTTCGGCTCACCCCACCACTATGATAGGTGTTTGGCATCAACACACAATAGCGTCCAGCCAGTGATAAATAGGTCGTTAAGGCCGCCCCTTTGTTGCCGCGTTCTTCTTTCACGACCTGTATCAGCATGATTTGGCGGCGTGAGATCACCTCTTGGATGGTGTAGTGTCGGCGAAACCGCTCAAAGCGGCGGCGGCGCATCCGCTCATCATCTGGGTCAAGCCCATTGCCATTATCGCCATCGTCACCATTTTCCTCGCCTTGATCATCTTTGGGCTCAGCGTCTGCATCGGGTTCTGACTCTGGCTCAGATTCTGCGTGCTCGCGTTCTTCGGCCAGCAGTTTTTCACGGTCTTCAACAGGGATGCGATAATAATCAGGATGGATTTCACTAAACGCCAGAAAACCTTGGCGATTGCCGCCATATTCCACAAACGCCGCTTGGAGAGAAGGCTCAACTCTGGTCACTTTGGCCAGATAAATATTTCCCTTAAGTTGTTTGCGGTGGCTAATTTCGTAGTCAATATCCTCAATGTTATTATTGTTGAGCAGGACAACACGAGTTTCGTCGCTCGACCGAGCGTCTATAAGCAATTTTTTTGACATGAATAGAACTTTCTGTGGCACCGTCGCCGGTCAAATCTAATCCGGACGGCAGAAGCGGTGCATGAACCTGTTGGTCGGTCATCATGTTTGGATGGCCAGCATCAACAGCCAGCCATGGGCGAAAACGCGCCGTGGTGGGTGAGTTGATGTGATATAAGCCTTGTGGCATGAAACCTGACCTATGGTTTATTGGGGGTCATCGCCCCCATTGTTACACTAGATTAGAGGCAAGATCATGGTCATGATTTGTCCTACTAATCGCCCTTTTGCCATCATGTCTGCGCCAGAAAACACAGCGTCAGATTGTCATCACGGCATTGGAAAAGCGGCTTTCTGGCCTTGGTGTCATGCTTGGCCTTTGAGCGCTTTATCTCCCAGACAGATGGTTTCCTGAACCTTTCATCAGGCCAAGGGCAAACCCTCTGTGAAGAATTCCACTTCCAATTTATATCCTTTTACAACCTGTTATACAATGAAAAACGCGATCACACCCCGTTCACACCCCGGTTCCCCCCCGTTTACCCTCAGTTTACTTATAGTTCTCTCCAGAAAGATAAGACACAAAGGCGTTTTCAGGCTTGGCGTTCACCCAAGGGTCATGATAGATGAAAGAAAACCAATACAGAAAACCAGACCGCTATTATCAGGCAGGTGTTGTGATCAGCCGTGCATTAACCCTTATTTTATTGATGTTGTCTGTTCTGTTGCCATGGGGCATTTCCCCATGGAACACAGCCGTAGCAGAAACACCGCAAATCACGGATTTGCGAAGCGGTCAGCTGGAAACGGCATCGCGCCTTGTCATTGAAACCTCTGACCCTGTGCCGGTATCGCTGTTGTTGCTTGTTGACCCGCATAGGCTGGTGGTGGATTTTCCGTCAAGCCGTTGGCGTGTAGAAGATAGGGGGGCGTCAGGGGGGCTGTCTTCACCCTTGCTGAAAGGCTATCGTTTTGGCTCACCTGCGCCGAATATCTCGCGCTTAGTGATTGATTTGGACGGGCCTGCTGTGCCGGAGCAAATCTTTTGGTTGCCCCCACGCAACGGCAATCATCGGTTGGTCATTGATTTGGTGGATCGCGGCGAAACCGCGTTTCGTGTCGCGGCTCTGGCTTTGCAGACCAATCAGAATATGGCGTTTTCTTCGCCGCCAACGGCCTCGTCTCAAGATGATGCGCCGGGCAGCCAAGTGCCCTTGCCGCAACCGCGTCCACGGCCGCCGGTGACGGTCACTGATACCCTCACAACAGATAATGGGACAGCAAATGTGCCACCAGCGCGGCCATCCACACAGACCCGTGATGAAGCAAAATGGGTGGTCTTCATTGATCCGGGTCATGGCGGCAAAGACCCGGGCGCGATAAGCATCCACGGGCACAAAGAAAAGGATATCACCCTGAAAGCGGCAAAAGAACTCGCAAAACAACTCGAAGCAACGGGTCAGATCAAGGTTGTTCTTTCGCGTGATAGGGATCAGTTTTTGCATTTGCGCAAACGCATTGAGCTAGCGCGGTTGCATCAGGCCGATATTTTCATTTCTCTACACGCCGATGCGGCACCATCGTCCAAGGCAAGGGGGGTATCTGTTTTTACCCTTTCGGATACCGCATCAGATAAAGAAGCCGAATTGCTCGCTTCGCGCGAAAATAAGGCGGATTTAATCGGGGGGCCAGATTTAGGGGCAACGGATCCAGAGATCACTCCTGCTTTGCTAGGGATTTTTCAGCGCGAGGCCATGAACCAGTCAAGTATGTTTGCTAATGAGTTGATGCTTGCGTTTGACGATTTGCCAACCTTGAAACGAGGGCATCGTTTTGCCGGATTTGCTGTTTTGAAATCACCAGATATTCCCTCTGTTCTTATTGAAATGGGTTTCCTTTCCAATAGTCAGGATGAGAGTTATCTGGTTGATGCCTCCTATCGGCGTAAGATCATGCAAGGGGTCACCCAAGCGGTGTTGCGGTTTCTTGAAAATAACAATCACAATTTGCCTAACGAAATCGCCATCAACCCCTAACGCCAAACTCATAAGCCGATAACGGTTGCAAAGGGCGCTTTGTGCAACCAGAAAAGCGTGAACAAAAAAAAGCCATCTTTGCGTCGCAAATTCAAGCCTGTTATAGTGTTGGCACAGGCACGACCAAAGCGAGTTGAGAAAATGGCAAATGCAAACGGGCTAATGCTTTCCTCAGCCTATCAAGCAGGCGGTATCAGCAAGGAATGACGACGGTATGATCAAAAAGTGGGTGTTGAGATTGGCCAGCCTGATGTTTTTCATGGCGGTGATGGGTATTATCGGCATGATGCTAGTGTTCTGGCATTTTGGGCGAGATTTACCCGA
>JALRFL010000104.1 GCA_023259875.1 Alphaproteobacteria bacterium | reverse complement strand
GGGCATCACCAACACTGTCATATTTACCAAGCCCTTTGATGCGTTCTTGGAACAGGGGTGCGACTTGGCGCACATGATTGATAATGTCACGCTCTTCCATCAACTCAAGCGTACGCAGAGCAACCGCCGCAGGCACTGGATGCGCCGTGTAGGTGTAGCCATGGCCAAACTGACCGAGTTTTTCTGCCTGCACCGCCATACCATCAGCGACTTTATTGCTCACCAAAACAGCCGAAATCGGCAAATACGCCGATGACAACGCCTTTGCGCAGGTGAGGATATCAGGCTTAAGGCCATAAGTTTGTGATCCCCACATATTGCCCGTCCGGCCAAAGCCGCAGATCACTTCATCAGCGATAAACAGAATCTCGTGTTTCTTCAGGATCGGTTGCAACGCTTCAAAATACCCTTTAGGCGGAAGTATCACACCGCCTGCCCCCATTAACGGTTCCGCAATAAATGCCCCAATGGTATCGGCGCCTTCTTCGGCAATCATGTCTTCAAGGTCTTGCATACAGCGTTTCACGAAATCCGCTTCGCTTTCACCATCATGCGAGTCTTGAAAATAATGTGGTGATGAGGTGTGCTTGGCAAAATCAAGTGGCAGGCTGAACCCTTGCTGAACATAGGGCAATGCCGTCAGGCTTGATGCCGCTAGCGTCACCCCATGATAGCCACGCTTGCGGCTGATGATCTTGCGTTTTTCTGGCTTGCCAATAGCGGCGTGGTAATACCAAACCATCTTGATAGCGGTATCGTTGGCTTCTGATCCGGAATTACAGAAAAAGACTTTATCCAGACCTTCAGGGGCAACTTTGATCAGTTTTTCAGCCAGATTGATCGCCGGATTATGTGTCTTGGCAGTAAAGCTGTGATAATAGGGCAATTCCTGCATCTGTTTTGTAGCCGCTTTGACCAATTCGGTTTCGCTAAACCCAAAAGACGCACACCATAGCCCGGCTAGACCTTCGATATAGTCCTTACCTTCGCTGTCATAAACAAAGACGCCTTTGCCTTTATTGATGATCATTGGCCCTTGTTCTGCCAGCATCGCCGGATTGGTATAAGGGTGAAAGTGATAAGCAATATCCTTGGCTTCTTGTGAATTTGGTGAAAACAGTTCAGGTTTATTCATTTCTCAACTCCATGACATGGATTATGGGTTAACGGATCAAAAGACATTTCTTTTGTATGATCAGACGTGCTGACCGCCATTAATGTGTAATTCAGCCCCATTAACATAACTGGCCCTATCAGAGCACAGAAAATAGATACTGTCTGCAACTTCCTTTGTTGTTCCTAGTCGTCGCATGGGAATTCCGGGCAACGCCTTTTGTTCCGCTTCTGGGGATAGAATATCCGTTTTTATCTCGCCCGGTGCTATGGCATTTACGCGCACCCCCAAATGGCCGAAATCATTAGCCATTTCACGGGTCAGCGCGCTCAACGCGGCTTTTGATGTGGCATAAGCCGTTCCCGCAAAACTATGAACCCGACTGCCAGCGATTGAGGTTACATTAACAATCGTGCCCTTACCACGGCCCAGCGCGTCTGCCAAACCCCTTGCCAGCATAATTGGCGCAAAGAAATTGACTTGAAACACCTCATTCCAAACATGGATAGGGGTTGCCATACTGTCCATGCGCCCACCTTTATCAAGTTTAGGCGAAATGCCGGCATTGTTGACCAGCGCATGAAGCGGTTGATGATCTAGCCGTTTCAGCAATTCCTTGATGCCGTTTTCAATGTTGGCAGGATCAGATAAATCAATTTGCAAATGATCGTCTTCTCCTGCTGGCCATGGGCAATCTTTGGGAAAGGCCTGACGCGAACAGGTAATCACCCGCCACCCTTCTTCGGAAAAGCGTTTGACCGTTGCGTGGCCTATCCCTCGGCTAGCGCCCGTTAGAACAAGTGTTTTTTTGCCTTCCGACATGATGCTTTCATCTCTTGCTAGCAACTGAATATCATCGTAGTTTAAAGGAATAATTACGAAATGACGATAAGAATATTTTAAATGAATTTGTAAGGTAACACTATGAATAATGCAGATTTTATCATCATTGGGGCTGGTTCTGCTGGCTGTGTTCTGGCCAACCGGTTAACCGCAGATGGCAAAACAACGGCAATCCTAATTGAGGCTGGCGGCGAAGACCGAAATCCTTTTATTCATCTTCCAGTGGGTTATGTCAAAACTATGGTTAACCCTAGCATCAACTGGATGTTTAAGACCGAACCAGAAAAAGGCACCCATAACCGTGCTATTGATATGCCCAGAGGAAAGGTTTTAGGGGGGTCGTCATCCATTAATGGCATGATTTATGTGCGCGGACAAAGTGCGGATTATGACGGCTGGGCGCAACGCGGCAACAAAGGCTGGAGCTATGATGATGTCCTACCCTATTTCAAGAAAACAGAGCGTTTTGAAGGCATTACCGATAATAAGATTGATCCCGAATTAAGGGGTAATGACGGCCCTATTCATGTTCAACATGTGCGCGAACATTACGACGCCATGGATATGATACTCCAGAGCGCCAATGCCGAAGGGTGGCCGACTAATCCTGATTACAATGGACGTGATCAAGAAGGCTTTGCCTATGCCCAAACCACCATGCGTGGGGGGTTACGCTGGTCAACCAAGAAAGGGTATTTGAACCCTGCCCGAAAGCGTCCCAATCTGCGTGTCATTAGCCACGCTATCGCAACAAAATTGATATTAACAGGCAAGCGCGTGACTGGCGTCACCATCCATCAAGCGGGAAAAGAAGAAACCCTTACCGCCAATGCCGAAGTTATTTTATCCGCCGGCGCCATTCAGTCACCCCAACTGCTTGAGTTATCAGGTATTGGGGACAATGCCATTTTGAGCCAGCATGGCATAGAAACAAAACATCATCTTGCCGCCGTGGGTAAGCATCTCCAAGACCATTTCATCTCTCGCCTGTCATGGAAACTGACTGGCCTTGGTTCACTAAACAGCAAAACCCGTGGTTTTGGCCTGATGGGGGAATTGTTACGCTTTGCCGCAGGACGCCGAGGCGCCTTGACCATGCCATCCGGTATTGTGCTGGGCTTTGTCAAAAGCCGTGAAGGATTGATGGCACCTGATATTCAATTTCATATCGCCAATGCCAGTTATGCCAATCCAGCAAAGCGTGTGTTTGACCCTTTCCCCGGCATGACCATTGGGCCCTGTCAGTTGCGCCCAGAAAGTCAAGGCTCGGTGCATCTGAAAACCACAAATCCCCTTGATGCCCCTGCTATTCGTATGAATTATCTTGATGCGGCCGAAGATAAGCGTGTGCATATCGCCGCCATTCGCATAGCCAGACGGCTTATGAGCAATGCGGTCATGGCGCCTCATGTCATAGAAGAATTGCGCCCGGGCAATGAGGTGGAAACCGATGATGAATTGCTGGATTACATCCGCCAGACAGGGGTGACGCTTTATCACCCCGTTTCCACTTGTCGCATGGGGCCAGATGCCAATCACAATGTTGTGGATGAACGCCTGCGGGTTTATGGCATTGAAGGCTTGCGCATTGTTGACGCCTCTATCATGCCATCATTGGTGTCTGGTAATACCAATGCACCAACGATTATGATCGCTGAAAAAGCCAGTGATATGATTATCGCAGAACACCGCCGCTAAACCCTATTCGGGCGGCATGACAACGACCTAAAGGCAAGACATTCACTTGGGGGAAATCATGCCGTCACCCAATCCTAAACCTAATGCCTTTCCCCTTGCTATTATTGGCGATGGGTATGCCGCCGCCGTGTTGTTCATTCATCTGGCAAAGCAAGGGTTTGATCTCAATCAGGTTGTTGTTGTTGGCAAAGGTCAGCTGGGGCATGGGGCGGCCTATGGAACACAACATCCAGATTTTCGGTTAAATGTGCGTGATGATCTGATGATTATAGATGACGATAAGCCTGATAATTTTGTCAAATGGGCTAGTCAGCTAGATGACCCGCAACCATAATTGTCGGTCCATTCGCATCACCTGTTTTTTTGGCAATTAAGCTGCCGAGTCCGTCTGTCGTCACTTCTTCTGCAAAAGGCTCAATGTATTTTTTCATGACCTCCCGCACTTCC
>JALRFL010000039.1 GCA_023259875.1 Alphaproteobacteria bacterium | reverse complement strand
ATAAATCAGCCATGTTCCGGCCCCTTTGCCTTGGGCGGATTGGTGCTAGAATCTGGCCCAGTTATCATCCCATAAAGCCGTTCCATCAAAGGGTGAAACATCAAGGCTAATGCCCCTGAAAACAGAATAATCAGGCCTTGGATCATTAGCACCATTTCACGGGTGATGGTCTGAAACTCAAAATCAATCTCAGCCCCACCTTGATAAAGCGCCCCAAACAATACGCTTGCTAATAAGATACCAAACGGATGATTGCGCCCCATCAAGGCGACCGCGATGCCTGTAAATCCGTAACCAGAGGTAAAGTTGAGAATGACGCGTTCCTGTACACCAAGGATTTCATTCAGTGCCATCAATCCCGCAAGCCCACCTGAAATCGCCATGGTGATCATAATAATTTTTGCAGGATTATGCCCGGCATAGATGACCGCCTTTTCGCTGTGTCCGGTGGCGCGAATAATATAACCAAGCCGGGTGCGCCAGATCAGCACCCACACCCCAACCAAGGCCACTAAAGCCACAACAAAGGAAAGGTTAAGCGGTGATCTTGCCATGGGAATACCCATGGCATTAGCGATCTGATGGATTTGTAACAGCCCGACGCCTTCCGCAAAATGCCGGGTTTCAGGCGACATTTGCCCTGGTGCCATCAGCATCCCAGCTAACAGCCAGACCATGATAGATGAGGCAATAAAATTAAACATGATGGTGGTAATGACAATATGACTGCCTCTTTTGGCCTGAAGCCAGCCGGGAATAATCCCCCATATAGCGCCGAATAAAGCCGCCATTGGTATTGCCAGCAAGACCACTAGCAACGGCGGCAGAAGCGGATCAAGGCTAAGCGCGACCATGCCAATACCAAGGCCGCCAATCATGGCCTGACCTTCACCGCCAATGTTAAACAGCATGGCATGAAAAGCCACCGCAACCGCAAGGCCAGTAAAAATAAAATTGGTGGCGTAAAACAAAGTATAGCCAAGCGCCCCTTTATAAACAAACGCGCCCTTGACCATGACGCTAAGCGCCGTTAGCGGATTTTCGCCAATCAAAGCAATGATGACCCCTGCGACAACAAAGGCGGCAAAAATATTGATGATAGGCATAACACCGATATCTATCCATTTAGGCAAAGGCCGTCGCATCATTTCACCCCTGCCATCAGAAGACCGATATGTTGCACTTCTGCCTCATCGCGGTTGAGAATGTCCATCATTTTCCCATTATTCATCACCATAATCCGATCAGACAGGCTCATGATCTCGTCCAGTTCCACAGATACCAGAATAATTGCACATCCGGCGTCACGCATGGTGATGAGCTGATGGTGAATAAACTCAATCGCCCCGATATCAACGCCGCGTGTCGGTTGCCCCACCAGCAGAATACTAGGGTTGGCGGACATCTCTCTTGCCAGCACCAGCTTTTGTTGATTGCCGCCAGAAAAAAGGCTGGATTTCAAATGGGGGTTTGGTGGCCGGACATCAAAATCCTGCATCAGCCCAGAACAGTGTTCATGGATTAAGGCCGGCGAGGTAAAGATATTCCACTTTCCAGAAGTGGCCGTATTTTCATAGCCAAGGATCGCATTCTCAGCGGCGCTAAAGGGAAGGATGACACCTGACGCATGGCGATCTTCAGGCACATGGGCAACGCCAAGGGATTTGATATCAAGGGGCGAGGCCGGATGTTCAGCGTCAATGCGTTGCCCGTGATAATGGATACTGCCGCCGCTTGGGGGGATGATCCCTGCCAGCAATTCCAGCAATTCGGATTGCCCGTTTCCAGCAACCCCAGCGATGCCAAAGATCTCTCCGGCGTGAACCTCAAAATCAAGTGGCGATAATATGGGATTAGCCTCATTGCTGGCGCTGTTAAGGCTTAGGCCGCTTACCTTCACGACGACTTCGCCTCTATCGGCATGATGCCATTGTTTTTCCACTAACACAGGTCGTCCAACCATAAGATGCGCGATATCCGCAGCGCAAGTGTCGGCGGTGTTCAGATGAGCGACCATCGCCCCATCACGCATCACCGAAATTCGATCTGTCACTGCCATGATTTCACGCAATTTATGTGTGATCAGCAGAATAGTAACCCCCTGATCTTTGAGCATCCGAAGAATATCAAACAGCTGATCCGTTTCTTGGGGGGTGAGAACGCCCGTTGGTTCATCAAGAATTAAGATGCTGGCGTGACGATATAGGGCTTTAAGAATCTCAACCCGCTGTTGCAGGCTCACAGGCAAATCCCCCACTTTAGCATCAAGATCAACATTTAGCCCAAAACGCTGAGACAGGTCTTCTAGCATCTGCCGCGCTTTCATCATGCTTGTGGTCAGATTGATGCCGCCCTCATGGCCGAGAACAATATTTTCCAGAACCGAAAAATTGGGCACGAGCATAAAATGCTGATGCACCATGCCAATGCCTGCAGCGATAGCATCGCCAGTGCTGTTATAATGATGTGGAGTCCCGTTAAGGCTGATCTTGCCGCTATCAGCGGTATAAAACCCATATAGGATAGACACCAAGGTTGATTTTCCAGCCCCGTTTTCGCCAACAATGCCGTGGATATCCCCCTTGCAAATATCAAGGTGGATATCGCGGTTAGCATGGACAAGGCCAAAGCGTTTGTTAATGCCGGACATAGAAATGGCGAAAGGCAACTTTGTGTCGCTTTTCGCCAGAGATGGGTTAGGTGTTATCATATCATCTTGCCATATCAAGCATGGCCTTCTCAACGCTTTGGCTTAAACCACGGAATGATATCGCTAATAGATATGACTTAATACGGACAGGCCTGATCACTTTCATAGTTATGAACACTGATCTTGCCTGAAATGATATCACGGCGTGCCTGTTCTACGGCCGCCTTCATTTCAGGGGTGATCAGCGCGGCATTATTGGCATCAAGCGCCCAGTCCACACCACCTTCGGCAACACCAAGCGACAATACGCCTGATGAAAATGTGCCGTTTTTGGCATCCATAAAGGTTTCATAAGCGGCAACATCAACACGCTTAAGCATCGAAGTCAGAACCGATCCGGGGGCAATGCCATTCTGATTGGAATCAACACCAATAGAAAGCTTGCCTGCATCTGTTGCGGCTTGGATCACACCAATGCCTGTGCCGCCAGCCGCCTGATAGATCACATCCGCGCCGCGATCAATCTGACTCATAGTCAATTCTGCCCCTTTGGCAGGATCGTTCCACGCCGCTGGCGTTGTGCCTGTCATATTCTGATAGACCGTTGCAGAGGGGTTGACGGATTTCACGCCGCCAACATAGCCGCAAGCGAATTTGCGGATCAGCGAGATATCCATACCGCCAACAAATCCCACTTTACCCGTTTGGCTGGCATGCGCGGCGGCGACCCCAACCAGATAACTGCCTTCATGCTCTTTGAAAGCGTATTGGCGCAAATTGGGGGCATCAAGCCAGAACACATCAATGATGGAAAATTGCACATCTGGGTTTTCTGCCGCTACTGTGGCGATGGCATCTGCCTGGGCAAAACCAACGCCAAGCACAATAGTTGCCCCACGTTCCACCATGCGGCGCATGGCTTGCTCGCGCTGGGTTTCGTTGGTGACTTCAAATTCCATCACCTCAATGCCCGTTTCTTCGGTGAATTTTTTCACCCCATTCCAGACACCTTCGTTAAAAGATTTATCAAATTTCCCGCCCATATCATAAATGACCGCAGGCTTAACATCTGCCGCCTGAACAAGGGTGACGCTTAAACAAAATACCGCTGTCGCAATCGCGGCAATCATTTTGGAAAAAGAAATTATGCGCATGGATAGCTCCTCCTAGTGTGTTAATAATTTATTATTTCAGTCCAATTTCGTTAAGCCGTTGCTGAAGAAACATATCCGCCGTAAAACCGGGGGTAAGTTCAACTTCAGGTCGGGGATGCAAAAACATCGGCATAGAATAGCGCGATGAGTTTGTATCTTCTTCCGGATTAATGACCCGGTGTTTGGTGGATGGGTAATAGCCATCCGTTGCTAGCGCCAGCATATCCCCATTATTGATGGTAATCATACCGGGGTCACAGGATATGCTGTGCCAATTGCCATCACGATCCATAGCCTCAAGCCCAGGTTTTGATCCTGCCAAGAGAAGCGTAATCAGATTAATATCTTCATGCGCGGCGGCGCGGATGGCGTTGGGTTCGGCGTCACCCTGAAGGGGCGGATAGTGAAGAATACGAAACAGGCTTTGCTGGCTTGACTGCATCATTGCGCTAAGGCTGTCGCTAAGCTTTGCCTTGATTGGCTCTGGCAATGCCTCATCCAGCCATTCCAGCAATTCTACCCCAAGCGAAAATAAATCCTGATAAAGTTGACGGGTCATGGCTTCCAGATCAGACGGCACCCGACCCCATGGATAGACATGGAAAAACTCTTTCAAATCTTTGGCAGGGGCATCCTTGGCGTTTTCTGATTTGAAAGGGAAATAACCGTCCTGCAGATCTGGGTCGCGAAGCCAATCCTGTTTTTTGTTATCGGCAAAAAACGCCCCCCATTGCTCATAGGCCTCAGCAATGCGCTCAGAAGACACAGGGTGATTGACAAGAATCGCAAAACCGGTTTCATGCAGTGATGATGCCAGCATCTTTCTGGCATTTGTGTCATGATAATCAACGGTTTTAACCAACATGCACAGATAATCCTTACCCTAATTTTATATGCGCTCAAAATATTCTGTCGCATTGCCCACATATGTCCAGAAATATTTTTCTTACCGTTTCAGGATCAACCGACTTTGCCACCTGAACAGGGCGGCGATGATCAACTGGTCTTGTGGCTCCTATCGCCTCCCCATGGATGATGACCTCAAGGGGGATTTCCTCATATCCAAAGGCAGATGGGTTGGTGACGCTGACCAGCGCGGCGGGATCGTGCAACAAACAGACATGGCGCGACATAATGCTATGATAAAAATCAATATAAAAGCTGGCGATCTGTTCAAGAAAACCGCCTATGACAGGCGCGGTAGCGGTAATCTGGTGAAAATCTTTTGCCTCACAGGTGATCTGGCTGGTGACATCTAAACCGATCAATGTGATCGGCCAATCGGCGGCAAACACCATATCGGCCGCATCAGGATCATTCCAGATATTCGCCTCAGCATAAGCAGAAACATTACCAGCGCAATCCACTGCCCCACCCATAATCACCAGTTTTTTGACATGATGGATAATCTCCGCATCATATTCCAACAACTTAGCAATGTTGGTTAATGGGCCAACTGGGCACAAAATGATTTCACCAGAATGGGCGCGGATGGTTTCAGACAAAAAGACATGGGCAGGTCTAGGGTCGGGTTTTCTTGTAGGATTTGGCGCAGGCATTGTGCCAAAGCCCTCATCGCCATGAACATAATGTGATGGCGGATTTGGCGGCATCCGCAAGGGCTGTTTTGCGCCTTCGCTGACGGGGATATGCTGTTTTGCCTGCTCGGTGAGGAAAAGGGCATTTCTGGTGGCTTGTTCAACAAACACATTTCCAAAAATTGTGGTCAGCCCCATGACCTCTAGATGCGGATGGGCAAAGGCATAATGAATAGCCATGGCATCATCAATGCCGGGGTCTGTGTCGATAATAATTTTTTGGCGGTTCATGATTTATGCCTTGGTGTGCTGTGCCGTCAAACAGGCCTTGGTTTTGTGGATATCCGGAATGGCGGTGCTTGCGCCATGCCGCGTGACTTGAATAGCGGCGGCGGCGGCGGCAAGTGCCATGGCGTCAGCCATGCCCACCCCCTGATCAAGTTGCGCCAGCATATACCCCAGATAAGTATCTCCTGCTCCGGTGGTATCAACCGCGTCAACCGGTGTGGCAGCAACATGATAACAGCCGTCCTTACCAAAGTAATCTGCCCCATCACCGCCGCGTGTTATGATCAGATGCGGAACCCCCAACTGCTCGGCTGGCTTACCCATGGTTTTGCTAAGGGCATCGGCCTCAATCGCATTGATAATCAGCAAATCCACAAGTGGCAGCAACTGCGCTGTGATCTCAGCCACAAAGGGTGCGGCGCTATAACAAATCAATAGGCCGCGTTCTTTCGCCGCCTTCAGATAAGGCACGGTTAAATTGGTCTCGTTTTGGGTCAGTGCCCAATCCCCGGGTTGCGCCATGGCCAAGATGGAGGGGATGATATCCTCAGCTAAGCTGGCGTTGCTTAATGGGGCTAAGATGATCTGATTTTCGCCAGCGTCATCCACGGCAACAATGGCATGACCCGTTGGTGTATTGCCGCGAGTGATAAATTGTGTATCCACCCCTGCTGTGATCATATCCGCCAACCAGTGATCATCATCACGATGGATCATGCCAGCATGGAACACCTTACCACCTGCGCGAGCAATGGCGATAGATTGGTTTGCGCCCTTACCGCCAAGGGCAGAATCATAGCGGGTTGCGGCTAGGGTTTCGCCGGGGCGCACCAGATGCGGCATCCCATAAATGTAATCAATATTAATGGATCCGAGATTATATATCGTCATGGGATGGTGTGCCTCATTACCTGATGCTGTGATGCTAGCATAAATGCGCTAGCGGGGCATCAAAATGCTTATATAATGATTTGCTAATCGGCATGAACGCCTAGAAGATATTTTATGACATCAGCATAAATCCATGCGGCATGGCTGAAGATAGGATAGAATGTAAATCTGGGTTCAAGGGCAAAGATAGGCGTAATTAAGGTTTCTTAAAAATGAATGATCAGGGTCATAACGCCCCTTATTGGTGGGATGAGGCCGCGCCACGCGCGGGAAACACCGCTAGCCCCCCGGCCCAAGCCGAGGTGGTGATTATTGGTGCAGGACTTACGGGTCTTGCGGCGGCTTTGCCATTAGCGCGTGCTGGAAAACAGGTGGTAGTGCTTGATAAAATGCGCATCGGTGAAGCCGCGTCCAGCCGGAATGGTGGCATCACTAGTGGTAATTTGCATCTTTCGCGCCAGCAGTTGATCCGGCGCTTTGGCCTTAGCCAAGCGGATGCGGTTGAGGCAGAAGCGGTTGCGGCACGGGCAAATCTAGCTGAGATGATCAGAGATGAAAATCTGTCCTGTGGGCATCAGCCCTCAGGCCGTGTGATTGGCTATCTTCGTCCTATTGACGCTGACGCTATGCGCCTTGAAGCGGATCGAATGAATCACCGTTACAATATTGAAATGAAGGTGCTGGATCAACAGCAGATGACAGAACACACCGCTAGCCAGAAATATCAGGCAGGGGTATTAAGACCTGATATTGGCAGTATTCATCCGGGTCAACTTTTGCTTGGTCTCGCTGATCGTGTTGAGCAGGCAGGCGGCGCCATCATCACCGAAACCGCCATAACCCGAGTTCAGCGTCAAAACAGCCAGTTTCTTGTTGAAACGCATCATGGCAACATAACCGCTGATCATGTGATTGTGGCGACCAATGGATATACGGATAAAGGGTTGCCATGGTTGCGGCGGCGCTTAATTCCCGTGATTTCTGAAATTATCGTGACAGAGGATTTGGGCGCTAACAGGGTGCGAGCCTTAATGCCGAAGCTGAATATGTTTGGTGAGGCTTTGCATTTAGGGTATTACTATCGGCCCACCCCTGATGGCCGCCGTGTGCTTTTGGGTGGGCGGCGCTATAGTCAGGATCCGCTTATATCACAGCGTCAGCTTACGGCAGGGTTGATAGGCATCTTCCCTGATCTTGGTGATGTTCGCATCACGCATCATTGGTCAGGGCCAGTGGCCTTTCCTTTTGATAAACTTCCTAAATTGGTGGTTAATCATGGGGTGATTTATGCCGCTGGATTATGTGGATCAGGTACGGTTTGGGCACCATGGCTAGGCAAGAAGGCCGCGGCGATGATCCTAGGCGAGGATTCCGAGACGATCTTTGCCCATCAACGGATGCGAAGCTTGCCCTTTTATCATGGCACGCCGTGGTTTTTGCCGCTGACAATGCAATATTACCGCTTGCGTGATCGCATGGCGGCAAAATCCAAATAGCCCCTTTGTTGTCCTCAAATATCAGGATCGGCTTGGTGAAAGGCTGCCAATTCGGCAAGGGTTACGGGCCGAACCGGTGGCCGAAGCCGATAATATGGCATATCTTGGATAGGGATTTTGTGGTGGTCAGCAAGCAAAGCTTGAACCGTTAATCCGCACATACGCCCCTGACACCGCCCCATACCAGCCCGGCAATAGGCCTTAAGTTGGTTAAGGCCAGCCACCCCCAAACCCATAGCCGCGGTGACTTGGGCTTGGGTTAATCCCTCACAACGGCAGATGATGGTATTGGCATCAATGGGGGTGAGGGTTTCGGCAAGGGGTGCATAAAGCCGATCAAGAAAGGGCCGCAAGGCGCGGTGCTGTAACCGCTTCATCCGATGTCGCCATAATGCCGTAATGGGTATTGTTATTCCGGTTAATGCCTTTGCCACCGCCGCGCCAGTGATATGCCCGGATGCCACCGCCGCGCCAGAACCCGCAATTCCGCTGGCATCACCCGTGACATAGATTCCCTCTACCGATGATGCCCCATGACGATCGCAAATGGGATGCCAGCACATTTGGCGATGATGCCAATGATGGGTTAATCCGCTCGCCATGCTAAGATTGACATTAGGGATAACCCCCTGATGTAAAAAGACATGGGATGATGGGATGCGCATCTTTGTCTTTGGCCTGCCTTTACCATGCGCAAACGCAACGGCCTCAACATGGTCTTGACCTTCAAGTTGAATATCAGAGACATGAGCAAAATAAGGCGTTTCGGCTTTGATGCGGCGAAGCCAGCGAAGCCCTTTCATTAGCATTTTTGGTTGCACCAGAGCCAACGGCAAAGTCAAAAGGGTTGAGGGTGAGCCAAGCCCAGCGCCAGTATCACATACCCCAGCAACAGAAAATCCAGCATCAAGATATTGCGTGATGGTGAGATAAAATAAAGGCCCGGTGCCAACAAAGACCGCCCCATCAGCCCCGGTTGCGCTGGCTTTCAACAGCGTTTGGGCGCCCCCAACCGTCATCACCCCCGGCAGATGCCAGCCCGGTAAAGGAACAGGCCGTTCATATGCGCCAGTGGCGAGAACAATAGCACGCGCTGATAGGTTCTGGGCTATGCCAGCGATAGTCACACTCAAAGACAGGGGGTGAGCAATTTGCCAGACCACCGCCTGATGCTGGATTTCTGCCCCTGATGCGAGGAACGCCTTAGCGAGCTGATGCCCTTTCCAGTAATCTTCACCCAGAAATGACCGGCTCTGGCGGTGCTGATGATTTTGCTGAATATCACGCCAGACCTGACCGCCATGATCTGGCTGATCATCTAACACCAATACGCTTAAACCCGATTGCTGTGCTGTGATGGCGGTTGCCATTCCAGCCGGCCCTGCGCCAACGATGATCACATCATAATCAGGCATCATTGGGGTGTCCTGTTCCAGCCAAGTTAAGATGGCGGTTTAGCCGCAGGCCATCCTTGGCGACCAGCTGGCATGATTGGATGGCTTTACGGTTATCCACATCCACTAAACAATCAAAACAAACTCCCATCATGCAATAAGGGCCGCGTGATCCCGTTGTTGGTCCATGATGCGTGATGCTAATGCCATGGCGAAGCAAAACACTGGCCACCAACTCCCCTTGATAGGCGGTAAGAGGGCGATCTTCCCAAAAAATGGTAATCTCAGATAAAGGGGTATCAAGCCGGCGAAACATCAAATCGCCTTTCTGAAAAAGCGGTTAAATGAGGGCCAAGATACCCATCATGAATACATCTTGCTAAATCCAGTGCGTGCGCCGCCGCTAAAGTCACTCCGCTATGGCAAGTCACGGCGAATGCGCCGGCTATGTTGGGGGATTGGTCATAGATCGGGTATCCATCTGGCGACATGACACGAAGTGCGGCCCAACTGCGAATAATCTTGGCATCGCTAAGGCTCGGCAAGATGCGTTGAGCACGGCTAGCGATCTCTGCCATGACAGGGCGTGTTGAGGATACATCAAGTCCGGCGTCTTCGTGGCTGTCACCAATCATGATTGACCCTTCTGCGGTCTGGCGTAAAGTGACCATAGGATACCTTATCTGAAGCGGCAGTTTTTCAGTAACCATAATCTGTCCGCGTTGTGGTCTTATTGCTTGCTCTAAACCAAGGAAGGGGGCCAGAGCGCGATTGCCAAGCCCTGCCGCCAGCACCAGTCGTGGGGCGGTGAAATGACCGTCTGGGGTCGTAACCTGAATATCAACCCCTGTCTGGGTGATAGCGGTCACGGGGCAAGAGGTTTTCACATAACCAGATTGATGATGAATAGCATCATGCAAGCCTCGCATCAGATAAAGAGGGCTGACATGGCCATCATGTGGCGACCATGTTGCACCGGCGACCTCACCAATGCCGGGCTGAATCTCTGCCAGTGCCTGCCTGTCCAGCGCTTGAAATTGAAAGCGACCATTTTGATGCTGGCTCAGGGTTGTTAACTCGGCTATGCGGGTGCTGAGTTCATCTTCAGTCAGGCAAACATCAAGTCCACCCTTTTGCTCCAAGGCAAGTGCCGCACCAGTTTGCTCATGTAGCATCGCGGCCAGATCGGGCCAAGATCGCGAAGACGACATGGACCAATCCGCATAAGGAGGAAAGCCTGACCCCTTGCCTTGAACCCAGACCAGCCCAAAATTTCCACGCGCGGCGCGGAAATCCAAATCCCCTGCATCAAGCACGAGGCATGATCGGCCAAGGCGTCCAAGACCATAGGCTATGGCAAGGCCAACAAGACCGCCGCCAACCACTATGCTATCCCAGTTGCGCTGTTGTTCCATGATCTTTCTATATTGTCTTTTCAAACCTTTGGACTCAAGTGATATTGTTTGACTTGGCCGATTAGGGAAAATGAGTGTCTATATAATCCCTAATATCCGTCCAAGTCATATCCACCAAGGGATTAAGTTTGCTCAGATCAGCCGCAGGTAACGGCTGGCTAGTCCTCGTTTGCTGGATATCGGTTATGGCCAATAATGATGGGGTTGATAGATATCATATATTTCATAATAATAATATAAATGAAGAGGCTTCTATTTTTGGTATTACCGCGCCACCAATGCGAATAATTTCAACTTTTGGAATATTGTGTTAATTAGGTTTTCATTGATACCCATCACCACCACGATGTTTAAGGGGAATGTTTTTGGCTAGAGAAGCAAGCAAGACCAACGCGCTACGATCACAGGCCTTTTATGATGCCTATCTAAAAGGCCGTGTTGTTGATATTGGTGCAGGTGCTGATCCCGTTGTGCCTGATGCAGAGATTTTTGATCAGCATCAGGGGGACGCCAATCACATTCTTGATTATTTGAAACCAGAACAATATGACACCGTGCATTCTAGCCATTGCCTTGAACATATGCATGATTCGAGGCAAGCGCTTAAAGACTGGTGGGCGCTGGTCAAGCCCGGCGGCTATATGATTACGGTTGTTCCTCACGAAGACCTTTATGAGCAATTTCATTGGCCTTCGATTTTTAATCATGATCACAAAGCAACATTCCGGCTAGGCGGTGCAGATTCTTGGTCGCCAGTTTCCATCGATATTCTGGCGGCAAGTGAGGCCTTGCCTGGGGCAAAAATCATTGAGCATCGCCTTTATGATGAACATTATGATTATGATCTCTTGTTCCCCAAAGGGCAGACCCCCAAAAATCATCGCAAGTTCTGGAACCGCCAAATCTCAAGTGTTGCGCGCAGGCTATCCAATCCAAAATTGCGCAAGAAACTATTTCTTTATCAGCTTTCCCGTGGCTACCCCATTGACCAGACTGCCAAAAGTAATGCGCTGGCACAAATTGAAATTGTTGTTCAGAAGGTCGCTTAACACCATTGATCTGACTAGAAAAACAAGCAAAAATAACAAAATGTCATCATCATTAAAAACAGATCATATTTCATTACCGGTTAAAAAAAAGGTTCTCATCGTTCAACCTATGATCGGTATCGGTGATATGGTTTGGGTTAAGCCATGGATTGATGAAGCTATTCGTGTCCATGACGTTGTGCTGATGGCGAAACCGTCATCGCATTCTCATATCATTATGCAGCAACAGGATTTCACTCTGTTGCCGCTGCATCGCTCAGAACGCGGACAGAAAGGCCTACATGACGGGTTGAAAGGATTTTTTAGGCTAGTGGCAGAAATGCGCCGGATCAACCCAGATGAGGTTTGGATTCTTCACCGTAGTTGGCGTTACGCCGCCGCAGCATGGATGGCACGGATCAGAGGTCGTTTTGGCTTTGGTCTTGGCAAACAGGAATGGTTTTTATCACACGCATCACCATTAACTCGGCAGATGCGTGGCATTCATCCGCGCGAAGCAGTAGCACGACTAATGGCTGAAAGAGGGATTACCCCTGTTGATACACATCCGCGGCTAGCTGCAACAGAAGAGCAACTAATGATAGCTAAGTCTATTCTGCCAGATAAAAAACCCGTTGTTATGATGGGCGTAGGGTGTACGGGTGAAGAACGTCGTTGGTCTCCCGAGCATTTTTCCGCGCTGATAAAGCAAATTACTACATATTTTCCGCATCTTTATATCGTGCTTTGTGGAAGCCCAGATGAACGAGTCATCGGCGACCGAATTATGAATTG
>JALRFL010000242.1 GCA_023259875.1 Alphaproteobacteria bacterium | reverse complement strand
ATCCGCTTGACCGCTTTGGGCATTCGCGGTGTTCCAGAGGCCACAAAAGAAGCTGCGGTGGCCTTTGGCTGTTCGCGTCGACAGTTAATGATGAATGTTGAGATTCCCCTTGCTATGCCATCCATCATGACCGGCATCAATCAGACCATTTTGATGAGTCTGTCGATGGTTGTGATTGCGTCATTGATTGGTGCGGATGGGTTAGGGGCGTTAATTTTGGAATCCCTTCAATACGCGGCTAAAGGCCAAGGATTGCTTGGCGGCTTGGCTATTCTGGTATGTGCCATGGTGATTGACCGGATTGCACAAGGGGCTTATCGAAAAAAATAATCTCATAAAGGTGTGGTTTGGGTGAAATGGCAGGTGATGAGGTGACACCTAATAGCGGCAGTTTTGCTAGCCGATGGAATCATGCGCCTAAAGTACCTATCAAGGTCTCACCTTTATTTTCATGGCCACTTGATCCTGTTAGAATATGCCGTTGGATGTTATCGCAATGGCTGATTGTTACCGAACGCTCTGTGCTTATTCTGGTGGCGGTGATTTCATGGTATTGGTTTCAGCCAACATTAGAGGTAATGGCAACGCTATCGTTTGATTGGGTGATGTGGCTTTACCTTCGCAACATGGTGTTGATGGTTTTGGTCGCTGGATGTTTGCATCTGTTTTTCTATTCGTTGCAAAAACAGGATCAGCACCTGCGCTATGACAACCGTGAACTCACCTCCTTACAACAGAATTTTCTGTTCAAAAATCAGGTGCGTGACAATATGTTCTGGTCACTTGCCAGTGGGGTTACGGTCTGGACGTTTTATGAGGTGCTCATGTTCTGGGCGATGGCAAACGGCTATGCGCCAGTGCTGTTATGGGCGGATCATCCGATGTGGTTTGTGGTGATGATATTGCTGACACCGATCTGGATTTCCTTTCATTTTTATTGGGTGCATCGGTGGTTACATTGGCCGCCGCTTTATCGGTTAGCCCATGCCCTGCATCATAAGAATACCAATGTTGGCCCATGGTCAGGATTATCCATGCATCCGGTTGAACATATCCTTTTCTTTTCTTCTATTCTCATTCATTTCTTTGTCCCATCCAGCCCATTTCATATTTTGTTTCATATGCAGCATCAGTCTCTGACGGCGGCGACCTCGCATACCGGATATGAGGCAATACTGATTAAAGATAAAAAATATTTGGCTTTGGGGACATTTCATCACCAAATGCACCATCGCTATTTTGATTGCAATTATGGCAATTTGGAAATGCCATGGGATAAATGGTTTGGGTCGTTTCACGATGGCACGGATGCGTCGCATGATGCCTTTCGGGAACGCAAGAAAATGTTGCTTAGGAGGGGATAAACCATGGCAAAAAAACACGACGAAAGCATGATGAATAACCTATATTGGTGGGGCATCCCGACGATGTTTCGCTGCCCCCATGCTGAGGCAGAAAACGCAGATATTGCTCTGGTGGGTGTGCCACATTCCACTGGAAACGGAACAACAGAACGCGATCAGCATCTAGGCCCACGGGCAATCAGAAATGTGTCGGCTCTGCAACGCCGTGTCCATGGTGAATTCCGCATTGACCCGTGGGAAAAAGCGCGCGTGGTTGATGTTGGTGATGTTCCGTTTCCGCGCGCCAATGATAATGAGGATTGCATCGAACAAATCACCGCTTTTTATCAGAATATTGACGCCGCTGGCGCCAAACCCGTATCTATTGGCGGTGATCACTCCATTACTGGCGGCATTATTCAGGCCTTGGGTAAAGGCAATTTGACCAAAGGCGAACAGGTCTGTTTCCTGCATCTTGATGCGCATACCGATGTGTTCACCACCGTTGATCATTTTCTAGGGGCAAAGAAATCTGCCGCACATTGGGGGGCTTACCTTGTGGATCAAGGGCTAGTTGACCCGACCCATTCCATGCAAATTGGTCTGCGTGGCCATCCGCGAACGCTAGATTGGCTTCAGCCATCTTATGATTATGGGTATAATGTTGTTACCATGGCAGAATACCGAACCCGTGGGGCGGCGGATGTGATTTCCCAGATCAAAGAGACACTGGCTGGACGGCCGGTTTATATCACCTTTGATCTAGATTGCCTTGATCCCACTGTTGCGCCAGCCGTATCAAATATTGAACCGGGGGTGACGGGGTTTTCTATGGATGAGGCGGTTGCGTTGATCCGATCTGTTCGGGGAATGAATATCATTGGCGGTGATGTGGTTTGTATCATGCCAACCAAGGATCATCCTAATCAGATCACGGCAATGTCCGCGGCGGCCATCATGTTTGAAATGATCAGCATGATTGCCGAAACCACAGGCTGATTAATTCAGCTTAAGATGGATGGGAAACAAATCCCTGATCTTTTGGTCAATCTCGGGCAATAGATATGCGGGATGATAATCGGCCAGAATGGCTTTTGCCTGTTGATTGGCGCGTTGCCAAATATCTGGCCTTCCTTGCTCTGACCATGTGATAGGCGGATTGCGATCGGATAATGGCGGATAAATATAATCGCGTTCCATCGCAGCTAGGGTCGTATCATGACCCAGAAAATGCCCATCTTCGGTGATGGCGTCTTCGATGGCTTTAAGGCTCATGGTCTCGTCATTGACCTCAATGCCGCGCATCATTCTGTAAATTGCGCTATGCATATCATTATCAATCAAAAACGCCTCAAATGATGCCCCTAGTAGAGAGGCCGTCATCCCAGAGCTTTCGTAAATCAAATTGCCCCCTGCCAGGCCTGCGGCAAGCGCGGTAAGGGCCTTTTCTTTACCTGCTTGCGCATCAATAGCCTTGGCGTCAGTCATGGAGGCGGCAACACCAGAGGGTAATCCTAGCGCATTGCTGATCTGGGCAGAGGCGGCGTTCAGCAAAGCGGTTTCACCGCCGCCGCCACTAAACGCGCCTGTCCGCAGATCAATAACCAGCGGCCAATTTGAAAACACCATGGGATAGCCCGGTTTTATAATATTGACCATCATCAAACTGGCTAGGGTTTCGGCCAGAGATTGGACAAGAAAGCCAGCCAATGTGGCTGGTGCTGTCGCCCCTGATTGCGCGGCGGTGATACAAGAAAGGGGAAAGTTATGCGCCATACAAGCAAAGGTCACATCCACCGCATCCTCACCAAAGCGCAGGGGCGAAATCACCGGACTAATATGGGTTTTGACAAATGGGCGTTTGGCAAATTGCTCATCACCACCAGCCGCGAGATCAAGCATCGCCACAATCGGGCCAACATGTTCAGCCAGAGTAAAGGCCGTTGCCACTGGTTTTGTCGTCCCTCTAAGTAAGGCATAAACGGTATTCACATCCAGATCAAAAGGGTTTTCGATATCGGTTGCTATACAGCAACGCGTGAACCAGCTGACATTCGGTAACTGATCTTGAAGACGGGTAAAATCATATAAATCCTGCAAAGTAGAAGGCCGATAATCACCGCTATTCAGATCAAGGGTTTGCACGGCGGCGCCGCCTGTTCCAAAATGAACGGCTTTGCCGCCGACTTCGATAGACCTGTCTGGATCACGGCCATGAAGGGTAAATTGCTTTGCCGCTATGCTGATACAATGCTCAACCAATTGCCGTGGAAATACCATCCGGCCATCATCTCGCCATGTTGCCCCATTCGCCAAAAATAATTCCGCCAGAGGCTTAGGAACTTCAGACATCCCAAACTGGCCAAGCAGACGGATAGCGGCGTCAATGATTTGCTCAACCTCGCGATCCTTTAGCGGCTTATACATTCCGCCAGCAACACCCGAAGGCGCCGGATTAGGAATAGCATCTGGTGCGGCTCTATGCTGATGGCGACCATGGCGGCCGCCACTGCGTTTTTTGGCTATGCTCATGCCGTTATCCTAGTAACGCAAATGGGTCTTGTTAATGATCAAAACACAGCTTCATGGAAATTAATCTATCATTTTAATTTTATTGAATGTGATGGATGTTTGGAAACAGATGATCGGTTTTGACGGGCATAGCCTCTGGCAAAGACAGCGTGGCAATTTTCTGGCGTATGACCGTTTCGGCAATGCTTCGAATATGACTAACCGTTGTGGCGAACTCCCCTTCGCGATGCCAGATAGAAATGGTGCGCGTGATCAGGGGAAACGGCGTCGGAATAATTGCCAAATCGTCAATGGCAGTTGGTGTATCCAGAATGGATAATGGGGTTGTCACGCCCCATGCCTTGAGGTCTTTGCATAGGCTAACCAGACTCTGGGTCGTATCAACTGAGGCCAGAATGCGTGGCGACAGCCGACAGCGTTTCATCTGGGCATCAATCATCCGGCCAAGGGGAAAATCGGTGTTAAACTTGATCATTGGAATTAGGGAAAGATCGGGACGCTGCCCCATTTTGGCCATGTCGCGCGGCACAACTGCAATCAATGGCTCACTAATCAATTCATGATGCTCAATGCCGTCAATCAGCTCGGTGCTGTGTCCAGAAATCGAGATATCAAGCCGTTGCTCTTTGACATCTTCAAGCAAATGATCACTGCGCCCGGTTCGGGTCAGAAGTGTCCGATCTGGCCAAATTTGATTAAGCTTTCCCACAATCGCTGGCATGACAAATCTCTCTAGCCCATCAATCATACCAAGGCGAATCTCTCCTTTTGCGGCGATATCTTGATCTGTGATTTCATTTTGCAGGTCATGAATGATACCAAAGATGGCCTCGGTTTTCTGGCTTAGCAAAAGACCTGCCCTTGTTAGGCGAATAGGGCGCGTCGACCGATCAATTAACAGCACCCCCAATTCGGTTTCAAGTCTTGCAAGAGCCTGAGATACGGTAGAGGTTTTGATCTGGTGCTGTTGCGCGGTCTGCACCATGGATAAGGTCGAGGATAATGTTCGGAATATTCGCAAATGATTGATATTCATATCTTCACTCAAATCTCATTCTGTCATCTCAAGAGTTTCAATAATATTGAACATCAAATTTGAAAAAAGACAAATTGATTATTTCTGATTGCTTGCTTCTCATGCCTCTTGTCAGAATACAGCCAGATCATAGGAGAGGGATGATGCGGAAATCGGCGCGTGTGGTTGTGATTGGTGGGGGGATTGCTGGTTGTTCAACCCTTTATCATTTAACGGAGGAAGGCTGGACAGATGTGATGCTGGTTGAGCGAGACGAGCTCACCTCTGGCACAACATGGCATTCCGCCGCGCAAGTAACAAATTTCGGCATGAATCAGACCATGGTTGGGCTGAAATCTCATTCTATTGCGCTTTATAAAAAGCTGTCCGAAGACATGGATTATCCTATCAATTATCATCACGCCGATGGCGGCATTCGTTTGGCGAACTCTGAGGAAGTGATGGAAGGGTATCGCCATTTTGCCTCAATGGCCAAGGGCATGGGCGTAGATTTTGAGGTCATAGACGCCCAAGAATGTGCACGGCGTCACCCGTTAATCTCAACCGATCAGTTGCTTGGCGGATTATGGGACCCTCTTGATGGGGATATTGATCCAGCCCAGTTATGTCAGGCTCTGGTCAGGGTGGCGCGCAAAAATGGGGCAGAAGTCATTCGTCACAATCCGGTCATAGCCCTGACCCAGCATAAAGACCACAGCTGGACGGTGCATACAAAAGATGGGGATATTGATGCAGAGATTGTCGTTAACGCTGGTGGCTATCGGGTCAATGAAATTGGCGCGATGATGGGGGTTTGTCATCCTGTCATTTCCATGGAGCATCAGTATTTCCTCACTGAACCGATTGACCAAATTATCCAAGCCAGCCACCGGATGCCGTTGGTCCGTTGCCCGATTAGTGATTTTTATTGCCGACAGGAAAAGCAAGGCCTGCTGATCGGGTTCTATGAACAAGATTGCCGAACTTGGGGTATGAATGGGATTGATCCCAATTTTACCAATGCGCTTTGCCCTGATGATCCTGATCGGGTGATTGATGTTCTGGAAGGGGCGTTTATGCGGATGCCGGCGATTGCCGATACAGGTATTCATACGATTATCAATGGCCCGATCACCTATTCTTACGATGGCGCGCCTCTGGTTGGCCCTATCCCGGGAAAGCGAAACGCATTTTGCATCATTGGTCTGCGAGCAGGTTTGGGCGAGGGCGGCGGTCATGGCTGGTTGCTGGCTCAACAGATTGTTCATGGCGAGGCCTGTTATGACACATGGCCACTTGATCCGCGCCGATTTGGTGACTACGCCACGGTTGAAGCCACGGCACTCAAATCTATTGAGGAATATCAAAACGAGTTTCGTTTTCATTTCCCTCATGAACACAGACCTGCCGCGCGGTTTGCACGCACTACCCCCTTAACGGCCATTTTGGAAAAAGAAGGGGCAGTCTTTGCGCCGGTTGATGGCTGGGAAAGAATAGATTTTGTCAAACCTGCGCCTGATTTTACCGAAACCCACAGTTACCGATTTAATGAGAGTTTTTCAGTTGTCGGGGATGAGGTCAAAGCCCTTGCGTCAGGGGTTGGGTTGACAGAGGTTAATGGGTTTTCCCGTTATGAAATCACAGGCGAAGGCGTGCATGATTGGCTGGATCAGTTGAGCTGTACGCGAATAAAGAATAATCCCGGCCGGGTGCGGCTAGCATATTTTCTCAACCATCATGGCAATGTGAAATCAGAGGCAACGATTGCCACATTGGCTGATGGGCGGGTCTGGTATGGTGCCGCCGCCGCCGCGGATAGGCATGATTGCGATTGGCTGAACCAGCATCTGCCATCAGATAGAACGATCACGATCAAAAGGCTCACCGATGACTGGTGCATTTTGGTGTTAGCTGGGCCGCTTGCCCGAGAGGTTTTGATGGCGGTCTCGCGTGATGATTGGTCTGATGACGCTTTTCCTTGGTTATCCACACGGCAAACCCATATCGGCATTGCAGAGGCGGTGGCAATGCGCGTGAGTTATTCGGGTGAACTTGCCTATGAATTGCATATTCCCATGCCGCAATTAATGGCAGCTTATCAGGCCTTAACGAAGGCGGGTAAGGCTTTTGGGATGCGTCTGTTTGGGATGCGCGCAGTGGAATCTATGCGTCTTGAAAAAGGCTATCTGCATTGGAAATCTGACCTGATCACAGAGTTTAACCCCATTGAAACCGGTCTGGATCGGTTTGTTCACGATAAGCCAGCGTTTATTGGCAAGGAAGCGCTTATGGCTATGCAGAAGCAGGGTTTACGAAAAACCCTAGTTTGTCTGGATATTCATGCCACCCATGCGCCTAGCCATGGTGGGGCATCGGTATGGCATGCCGGTAATCTGGCCGGAACGGTGACCTCAGCCAGTTATGGTTATCGGGTGCAGAAAAACCTAGCCTATGCTTTTGTCACGCCAGAATATGCAAGCCCCGGCACAGAGGTTTATGTTGATGTGCTGGGCGTTAGCGAGAAAGCGGTGATTGTACCAATGGGGCTGGTCTGATCAACCGCCCCTATGCTTAAAGCTGTCACGCCGGAAACTATAAAGCGCGGCTGGATCAACTTGAATATCCACCACAGCAGGCTTACCTGCCCCAAGCGCGGCATGAACAGCATCAGCCAGATCAGCCAGCCTTTCCACCCTAAAGCCAGCTGCGCCATATAATTCAGCCGCTTTATCAAAAGCTGGGCTAGAGATATCCGCACCGATATAACGGCCATTAAAAAAGTCACGCTGATAGGCTTTTTCCGCTCCCCATGAGCCGTTATTCATAACCAAGGTCACCGTATTAATGCCATGATCAACCGCGGTTGAAAGTTCAGAAATGGTCATGCCAAATCCACCATCGCCCATCATGCTAATCACAGGGCGTTCTGGCATGGCGAGTTTGACCCCAAGTCCGCAAGCAAAAGAAAACCCGACCAGACCAAAGTCCAGCGGTGTGAATAACGATGGCGGCGTCTGATAAGTCATGGCATCAGTGGCTTGCAGACACAAAGTTCCGGCATCCATGGTATAGGCGGCATCAGCCGGCAAGATTTGCCGCAAATGATGAAACAGGCCTGATGGCTGAATGGGAACGGTTTCGGTGTCTGCTTTGGCGTCACGCTCGGCCAGCCATTCTTGGCGTTGTTTTTGAAATTGGGCTGTCCATGTTGCAATCTCGGCTTTGAACTGCATGGCATTAACCGCAGGGATCAAGGCTTCGGCGGTGGTAATCGCATCCCCCCAAATGCCTAACTTAATCGGAAAATAGCGGCCAATAGCGGTTGGCTCTAATTCCACTTGAATGATTGCCGCGTCACGATTGATATTATCATAGGAATAAAATGTGGAATTAAATCCAAGCCGCGTGCCAAGGGCAAGGATAACATCCGCTTCTTTGGCTAGGCGTGAGGCCACCGGATTTCCACGCGGTCCCATTTGCCCTGCGTTAAGCGGTTGATCAAAAGGCAAGGCATCGCCATGCCCCGGGGCAAGAACAATAGGGGCATTTAAGGTTTCTGCTAGGGCAATAGCCGCGGCATGACCACGGCTATTTTTTATGCCGCCGCCGGTAATAATCACCGGACGCTTGGCACCAGCCAGAAGTTTGGCGGCTTCGCTAATCGCATTTTGGGCAGGGGCAGGGTTTTGCATCACCCGATATTCATTCGGGGTCTGCATCACGGGCATTGCGATTTGTTCTGCTAGAACATCGCGCGGCAGATTAAGTTGCACAGGCCCACGGCGAGGGGACATGGC